>JASLCO010000186.1 GCA_030146505.1 Moraxellaceae bacterium | reverse complement strand
AGGTGGAAAAGCAGTTGCGAGGCTACATAAGCCGCGTAAGCCGCCATGGTCAGGTCACGCAGGCGCGTGCCGAGAATCGCGTAGAGCAGGGCGGCAATCAGCAGAACGCCGAAATAAAGCCCGTAATAGAAATTGGTGCGGGTGTCGTGGGCGGTGAAGGCTTCCACCTGCCAGAGTTCGGCCGGCACCAGGATGGCGTTGGTCGTGTGTACGCGGAAATAGATTTCCATGCCGTCGAACACATCGGTGGCGACGGCAGAAAGGCGGGTACGCACCGGACGGTTTTCATAGGGGCGGTGATAGCCCATGGCGTAGTGGCGGAAGCTGCCGTCTTTCTGTTGCAGCCACACATCCACTTCTTCCAGTTCCGGCGAGCCCAGGGTCAGCACCCAGCGCAGCGGGGCATCGGCTGCCGGATTCAATTCCACATGAAACCAGTGCGAGCCGGTGTTGTAGCCCAGGCTGCGGAAGTCGGGCAGGCGCCTGAATTCCTGCTGCAGGAAACCGGACCGGGAAATGTCTGCAAACGTCAGCGTGTTGTCAGGGTCTGTAAAATGCTCCAGCCGGCCTTCCAGCGAAAGCCGTTGGGTGGCGGCATTGAGCTGCATGGCGGAAGCCGTGTCCGGCAACAAGGCGAACAGCAGGGAAAACAGCAGCAGGGCCAAAGACAGCAGCGGCTGCAGGTGCGAATTCATTCGCACATTTTCATTCGCCCTTGCGCCAATACGCGTGCGAATGAATTCGCACCTACAAATCTGAAGAGCGGGCGTCATTCCGTCACCTTGCCATGCCCGGTAAAGGTATAGCCCTTGCCATAGCTGGGCCGTACCGGCAGTTCCTGGCCGCAGGCCGCCTGGGTCTTGCGCTTGAGGCGGCTTACCGTGTTGTCGAGGTTGCGTATGCTGGACAGCGTTTCCACCTTGTCCAGCCGGGCCAGCAAGGCCGTGCGCGTCACGGCCTGCCCGGGATTTTCAAGCAGGGCCGCCAGCAGCAATACCTCGGCATGGGTCAGCGCGAGCATGGTGTTGTCGGGGGCCTGCAATTGCCAGCGCTGGGCATGCAGCCGCCAGAGCGCGGCAGTGGCAGTGGCGGGCTGGCCCAGGCGGCGCAGCACGCTGTGGCAGGCAGCCTCTATCACGTCCAGTGAGCTGCGCTTGGACAAATACATGTCGGCACCGGCATCCAGCCCCAGCACGTAGTCATCGTTTCCTTCCAGTGCCGTCAGCATCACGATGCCGGGCGTGATGCCGGATAGGGTGCCGCCATGTTGCGCGCGCACCTGCTGCGCAATTTCAAGACCACTGGCGCCGGGCAGGGCCACGTCCAGCAGGAGCAGGTCGAAGGGCGTGGCGGGCCAGGCGGCAAAGAAAGCTTCGGCATGGGCAAAGCCGCGCGACACAAAACCGCGCAATTCGAGAAATTCCACCAGATCGGCGAGCAGTTCGGGATTGTCTTCAACAACGGCAATGCGTGGAGCGGGCATGAAGGGCTCGGGAGCAGGTTTAAAAAAAGGCCTCATGTTTTTCCCTGGCCTTTCCGGCAGTTCCGCTTGCCAAGGGAATGACGGCTGGGAGCAGCGGTCGCCTTTGCAGGTGCGAATTCATTCGCACATCCAGCAGCGTGTGCGAATGAATTCGCACCTGCAAAGGCGGTTTCCGGAGCGTGCCCGAGTGTACCCGCCTTACAGGCGGCTGACAGGATCTGACAGGATTTGTCAGGAATGAGTGGGCCAGACGCCGGCTGCCAGTTTTTATCATTTCCCTCTTTGTAGACGACGGGTGCCGTGCCTGTCGCCTGCCATGCCGGCAGCCTTCCGGATACTGGGGAATCATGCAATGAATCATGTCTACCGTACTGTCTTCAACCGGGCCCTGGGCGTTTGGCAGGCCGTGGCGGAAACGGCGCGCAGCCAAGGCAAGGGCCGCAGCCAGGGTTGCAGCAAAACGGTGGCGGGCAGGGCAGCGGGCTGGCTGCTGGTGATTCTGCTGCCGGCTTCCACCGCATTGGCATCGGCGGCGAACCTGCCCACGGGCGGACAGATCGTGGCAGGCAGCGGCAGCATCGCGCAAAGTGGCAATACGCTGAACGTGCATCAGGGCAGCAGCAAGCTCATCGCCAACTGGCAGGGCTTTGACATCGCCGCCGGCAACACCGTGAATTTTTTCCAGCCGGGAAAGGACGCGGTGGCACTGAACCGCGTGCTGGGCAATGACGCCTCGCAGATTTACGGCAATCTCAATGCCAACGGCCAGGTTTTCCTCATCAATCCCAATGGCGTGCTGTTTGGCGCTGGCGCCAGCGTGAACGTGGGAGGGCTGGTGGCCTCTGCGCTGAACCTTTCCGACAGCGATTTCCTCGCCGGCCATTACGTGTTCGGCGGCAAGGGCCAAAACAGGACGAATGCGTCTGTCATCAACCGGGGCAATATCAATGCCGATGGCGGCGTGGTGGCGCTGCTCGGCGGCACGGTGAGCAACCAGGGCGTGATCGAGGCCCGGCTTGGCAGCGTGGCACTGGCTGCCGGCAATAAGATCACGCTGGATTTTGCGGGCGACGGCTTGCTGAACGTCACCGTGGATGAACCCACACTCGATGCCCTGGTGGAAAACCATGAATTGATCCGCGCCGACGGCGGCAGTGTGCTGCTCACCGCCAGGGCGACGGGCGCGTTGCTGCAAACCGTGGTGAACAATACCGGGGTGATTGAGGCACGGACGGTGGAGAGCCGTGAGGGGAAGATTGTTTTGGTGGGCGGGTTTGAGGGCGGGACGGTGCAGGTTGCTGGAACTCTTGAC
>JASLCO010000271.1 GCA_030146505.1 Moraxellaceae bacterium | reverse complement strand
ATGGATTCCGAGCGTCAGATCGTGCACTGCATGCAGAGGGCGGCCCATGATCTGGGATTGGTCGTACCAACTTCTTCCGAGGTGCGCGTCATCATCGGTTTGGGCCTGCCCGAGGCCATCCTCAAGCTTTTTCCCCTGCATGATCGCGAGACTCGCGAGCGCCTTCGCCAGGCCTATGCCCGCCATTTTGTGGCCGAGGCGGGTGGGCGCAGCGAGTTGTTCCCGGGAGCTCTGGACTTGCTGCATGACTTGCGCGCCCGCGGTTATCTCCTGGCTATCGCCACCGGCAAGAGCCGGCTGGGGCTGGATCGCGTTCTGAATCAGGTGGGTCTGATCGACTTTTTTGATACCACACGCTGTGCGGATGAAACGGCTTCCAAGCCGGACCCGCGCATGCTCAACGAGATACTGGTGTCGCTGTCGGTGTTTCCGGGCGAGGCGGTCATGGTTGGCGACACCAGTTTTGATCTGGAGATGGCGGTTCGTGCCAATATGCCCAGCATCGGTGTTGCCCATGGCGTGCATGAAACGTCGATCCTGGAAAAACACCGGCCGCTTGCCATCGTTCCCGATTTGCATGGCTTGGCGCAGTATCTGGCTTCGCTCTAATCTTCGTTCTGGTTTTGCCGGCTGCTGCTGCAAGCTGGGCAGCAATGACAACAAGGAGTGCATATAGATGGCAGACAATCCCTGGGGCTCCTCTTCTTCATCGCCGACGCCTCCCCCCGCGCGCGGCCGCGAATGGGAACTGCTGGAAAACGTGGTCATGGCTTCGGTCCAGGAGCAGCGCCGGGCACGCCGCTGGGGCATCTTTTTCAAGCTGCTCACCTTTCTCTACATTGCCTGGTTTGTGTGGATGATTTTTGGTTCTGGCCGGGTCGAGAAGGGCGCCATTGCCGGCAGCCATACCGCCGTGGTGAATGTGACGGGCGAGATTGCGGACAATAGCGATGCCAGCGCCGATGCCATCATTTCCGGCCTGCAGGCGGCGTTCGACGCCCCCAAGAGCCGGGCGGTGGTGCTGCGTATCAACAGCCCGGGCGGCAGCCCGGTGCAGTCGGCCTATGTCTATGACGAGATTCGCCGCCTGCGCGCCTTGCACAAGGACAAGAAGCTGTACGCCGTGATTACCGACATGGGCGCCAGCGGTGCCTATTACATTGCCTCGGCAGCCGACCAGATCTACGTCAATCAGGGGAGCCTGGTGGGCTCCATCGGCGTCATCATGCAGGGATTTGGCGTGCAGGGCCTGATGCAGAAGCTGGGTGTGGAAGACCGCACCATGACGGCAGGCGACCACAAGGCCATCCTGAGCCCTTTTGAGCCGATGAAGCCTGAAGAAAAGGTGCATGTGAAAAACCTGCTGGAGGCGGTACACCAGCAGTTCATTGCTGCCGTGCGTCAGGGGCGTGGCCAGCGTCTCAAGGAAAATCCGGATATTTTCAGTGGCCTGTTCTGGACCGGTCAGCAGGCCGTGGAACTGGGTCTGGCGGATGGTTTCGGTTCGGTGGACTCCGTGGCCCGCACTGTTGTCGGTGCGGAGGAGATCGTGGACTACAGTGATGTTCCCGACCCCATGACGGCCGTATTGCGCAAGCTGGGCACCAGCATGGGTAATGCCGTGGTCTCGCGCATGGCGCCTGCCCAAGGTGTGCAATTGCGCTGATGGTTTTTATGCGCATGAACAAAAAAGCGGCCTTCGGGCCGCTTTTTTGTTCATGCGATTTATCTGGGCCGGTCACCGCCCGGGGCTTGGGTGCGAAGCGCGGTTTTCACGATTGAGTTCGCGTAGCAGATCACGCAGGGCCAGGATCAGAAAGGCCAGGCCAGTCAGGGCAATGACTATCACCAAGGGCTTGCTGGTGGCATTGCTTGGCAGTTGGGTCAGCACCAGAAACAGGGCGGTAAAAAAGGTGACGACGATAAGGCCTATGCGCAGCAGGATAAGGGCGGCGCTATTGGCAGAGGGATTGTGGCTCATGATGCTCCTTTGAATGAGGCCGGCAGATGCATCCAGATTAAAGACGGAGCATGGCGGCTTCATGAAAAGGGCATGACGACTTGAGCAAGTCTTTGTGCGGCAGGATTTTCTTGTTTAAGGAATCCGCAGGCCTTCGGCCAGCAGCATGTCCACCAGTGCCATCAGCGGCAGGCCGATCAGGGCGTTGGGGTCGCGCCCTGAAAATTCGCGGAACAGGCTGATGCCCAGTCCCTCGGCCATGAAGCTGCCGGCACAGCCATAGGGCTGTTCAGTCTGCAGATAGCGCTCTATGGCGGCCTCCGTCAGCGTCCGGAAACTCACGGTATAGGTCTCCACGGTCAACTGGCAGCGGCCACTGCCGGTATTGAGCAGGCAGAGTCCGGTATGGAAGGTGACGGTGCGGCCGGAGAGCCTCTGCAACTGGATCACGGCCTTGGCATGGTTGCCGGGCTTGCCCAGGATTTGTTCGTCCAGGCTCAGGGTCTGGTCGGAGCCGATGATGAGATGGTCCGGGTAGCGACTGGCCAAGGCCCGGGCCTTGGCTTCGCTGAGTCGGCTGGCGAGGGCATCCACGCTCTCGCCGGAGCGGGGGCTTTCATCTATATCCGGGCTCTCGTGCCGGAAGGGCAGGCCCAGTCGACCCAGCAGCTCTCGTCTGGCCGGGGAAGAAGAGGCAAGAAGCAGGGGCAGGGGATGGCTGGACATGGTCGAGGGTGGATTGGGAGCGGGGCGCCAGAGTACCTGAAATACAAGGACTTTTCTTTTGACAGCCGGGGGGCGCATACGTATTATCGCGCGCCTATGTCAGCCGGCACCCTGCCTCAGTACATCGACGCCCAGAAATGGGCCGACCGTGAAGCGGTGATCAATCAGGTCATTCCGCTCTCCGGCTTTGCGCGTTTGTGCGAGGGTGCGGCCAGCAACGAAGGTGAAGTCAGCGTCAATGTGCGCATCCATCGTGATGCCCAGGGCCTCTTCGTTGTTGATGGTGAAATGTCCACGCAAGTGGCACTGGTCTGCCAGCGCTGTCTTGAGCCGGTCATCACTCCCGTTGATGCTTCCGTGCAGCTCTGGCTTTTGCGTGATGAAAGCGTGGCCGACCGTTTGCCGGATGATGCGGATTATCTGGTGCTGGATGAGGAAGGGCGTATTTCCCTTGCCGATGCACTGGAAGACGAGCTGATCCTGGCTCTGCCTTTGGTAGCAGCGCATGACGATTGCGAAGCGTATCAATTGCAGGCTGGTGAAATTGCCGAGGTGGAAGAAGCACCGAAGCGCGAAAACCCGTTTCAGGTGTTGGCCGGTCTCAAGACCGACGACAGCAAGAAATCGTAATTGTTAAACGTTTAATTTGTGCCGGAGTAGATCATGGCCGTTCAACAGAATCGCAAGAGCCGTTCCCGTCGTGACATGCGTCGTTCGCACGATGCCCTGACCGGCCCCACCCTGTCCGTGGATCAGGAATCCGGCGAGACCCATCTGCGTCACCACGTGACCAAGGATGGCCTGTACCGCGGCCGTCAGCTGTTCGCGAGCAAAGACGCCGAATAAGCCGACGACTCCATGAGTGTCGTTGCTATCGCTGTCGATGCCATGGGCGGGGACTTCGGTCCCCGCGTCACGGTTCCCGCCTCTTTGGCGGTGCTGCGTGAAATTCCTTCCCTGCGCCTGTCTCTGGTAGGCGACGAAGCCCAGATCACTCCCTTCCTCTCGCGTCTGTCGGCGTCGGAGCGTGAGCGCGTGTCTGTCGTGCACACCGATGAAGTCGTCACCATGGACGACAAAGTCGCTGTCGCCCTGCGCAACAAGAAAAAATCCTCCATGCGCCTGGCCATCAACTTGGTGCATGAAAAATCTGTTGATGCCTGCATCTCGGCCGGTAATACCGGCGCCCTCATGGCGATCAGCCGTTTCGTGCTGAAAACCCATGCCGATATCGATCGTCCTGCCATTCTTGCGACCTTGCCGGCCATGACCGGTCATGTGCATATGCTGGATCTCGGTGCCAATGTGGATTCCGAACCGCAGCATCTGCTGCAGTTTGCGCAGATGGGCTCCATCGTCGCGGAAGTGCTGGATGGTATTGAGCGTCCGCGTGTGGGCCTGCTCAATATCGGCGAGGAAGACATCAAGGGTAATGAGCTCATCAAGCAGACGGATGCGCTGCTGAAATCCTCCGGCCTCAATTACATCGGCTATGTGGAAGGCGATGGTGTCTTCAAGGGCCATGCCGATGTGGTGGTCTGCGACGGCTTTGTCGGCAATGTGGCGCTCAAGGCTTCGGAAGGCGTGGCGAAAATGCTGGGCGGCATGATCAAGGAAGAAATCAAGCGCAACTGGCTGACCAAAATCACCGGTGCCCTGGCGTTTCCGATATGGAAAGGCCTCAAGCACCAGATGGACCCGGGCCGCTATAACGGCGCCAGCCTCGTGGGCCTCACCGGCATTGTCGTGAAAAGCCACGGCAGTGCGGATATCTCTTCTTTTGCGCATGCCTTGCGCGTAGCCATCACGGAAGTGGAAAAAAATGTACCGGCGCTGATTCATGCCCGCCTGGGGCGTGATGAGGCTCATGACGAGCCGGCTGTGGTTGAGGGCGCCTGAAAAGGGCCTGAAAACTTTCTTACAAGCTGGGACTGGCGCTATCGGGACCGACTGGTCATGATTCGCGCCGCTGATTTTGCAGGGTGCTTTCATGTCCAAACTCGCCTTTGTTTTTCCCGGCCAGGGCTCCCAGGCCATCGGCATGCTGGCCGATCTCGCCGCTGCCCATCCCGTGGTCAAGGCCACTTTTGATGAAGCCTCTGCGGCGCTGGGTCTGGATATCTGGGCGCTGAGCCAGAACGGCCCCGAAGCCGATCTCAACCGTACTGAAAATACCCAGCCTGTGCTGCTCACTGCCGGCGTTGCCGTGTTCCGTGCCTGGCAGCAGGCCGGTGGTCGTACACCGGATTATCTGGCGGGCCATTCCTTGGGCGAGTACACCGCGCTGGTGGCTGCAGGTTCCCTTTCTCTGGCGGATGGCGTGAAGCTGGTGGCCGAGCGCGGCCGTCTCATGCAGCAGGCTGTGCCGCAGGGCGAGGGTGCCATGGCGGCGATACTTGGTCTGGATGACGATGTCGTGCGCCAGTGCTGCGCTGAAGCCGCTGCTGCTGGCGTGGTGGAAGCCGTGAATTTCAATGCGCCGGGTCAGGTCGTGATTGCCGGCAGCACGGCAGCCGTGAATGCTGCCATCGAAAAATTGAAGGCTGCGGGTGCCAAGCGTGCATTGCCGCTGCCGGTGAGCGTGCCGTCGCACTGCGCTCTCATGAAACCGGCTGCAGAAAAGCTGAAAGCTTCGCTGGATGCTGTGACGTTTAATACGCCTGCCATTCCGGTGGTGCAGAATGTGAATGCGCGTATCGAGGCGGATATTCCGGCCATGCGCGCAGCACTTATTGCCCAGCTCTACAGCCCGGTGCAGTGGGTGAAGTCGGTGGAGGCACTGGGTGGTCTCGGTGTGATGCGTGCGCTGGAATGTGGTCCGGGCAAGGTGCTCTGTGGCCTCAACAAGCGCATCGTAAAAGAACTGGATTGTGCTTCTCTGGAAAATGCCGAGAGCTTCAAGACCGCCTTGGCGGTTTGATCAAGCCCGGCCTGAATACCTGATTCGATAAAAGAGGGAAAACCATGTCCATCATCGGTAAAATTGCACTGGTCACCGGCGCCAGCCGCGGCATAGGCAAGGCCATTGCGCTGGAGCTCTCGCGCCGCGGTGCCGTGGTGGTGGGTACCGCGACCACTGAATCGGGTGCTGAAGCCATCACGGCTTATCTGAAAGAAGCCGGCAATACCGGACGTGGTTTCGCGCTGAATGTGGCCGATGCCGCTTCCATTGAAAGCACGCTGGCGGCCATCACCAGCGAAGTCGGCACACCGCTGATCCTGATCAATAACGCCGGCATCACCAAAGACAACATCATGCTGCGCATGAAGGACGAGGAGTGGGATGGCGTCATCAACACCAACCTCACCTCCATCTATCGCATGAGCAAGGCCTGCCTCAAGGGCATGACCAAGGAGCGCTGGGGCCGCATCATCAGCATCAGCTCCGTGGTGGGCTCCATGGGCAATGCCGGTCAGGCCAATTACGCTGCGGCCAAAGCCGGTCTGGAAGGCTTTTCGCGCGCTCTGGCCCGCGAGATCGGTTCGCGCAATATCACCGTGAATGCGGTGGCTCCGGGCTTCATTGCGACTGACATGACGCATGTGTTGCCGGAAGAGCAGAAAGAAAAGCTGCTGGGCTCGATTCCGGCCGGCCGTTTGGGTCAGCCTGAAGAAATTGCAGCCGCTGTGGGCTTTCTGGCCTCGGCTGAAGCTTCCTATGTTACTGGCGTCACACTCCATGTGAACGGCGGTATGTATATGGAATAACAGGGGTTTTCCCTGTTTTTGTGATTGCAACAAACCCTTACCTTTGCAGGAACGGCCAGCTTGCCACCCCTGTAGGGGTTCAATACACTAGCGCGGTTCCTGAGAGGGATACCGACCAACGAGGAGAAAAAGCGTGAGCACTATCGAAGAACGGG
>JASLCO010000235.1 GCA_030146505.1 Moraxellaceae bacterium | reverse complement strand
TCTGTAGGCGTTTACCGAATTGAGGCCGTGCATGGTGGTGATGAAGCGTGGGCGGCGTGATGGCGCCATGCCGCGCCAGGCGAGCCAGGCAATCCATGCCGGTACGCGTGAGCGGGCATGGACAATGTCTGCCTGCTCCTCATGCAGGAGACGGCGCACGGCGCCTGTCTGGAAAAGCGTGAACAGGGATTTGCGCTTCACCGGCAGGCAGATGTGCCTGCTGCCTTCGCGCTCGAGCTGCCCGACAAGGCGCCCGCCACTGGAAATCACTAGCGAGCGATGCCCGGCTGCCACCAGCGCGCGCCCGGTTTCCAGGGTGCAGCGTTCAACGCCGCCGGATTCCAGGGCGGGCAGCATCTGTACAACAGTGAGCTTTTTCACGAGGCCTGTTCACTCTCGGCTTTCAGGGCTGCCTTGCGCTGGCGCCGCAATTCCTTGCGCTTGGGCGGGTAAGGCGGTTTTTGTCCCGGCGGCTGCGACTTGAAGCGGCGGTGGAACCACATGTATTGCGTGGGTGCCTGGCGTATCAGCTTTTCCAGCTCCGCATTGACACGGGTGGCATCGGCGAGGTCGTCGCCGGAGGGGAAATCCGCCATGACCGGTGTGAAGGTCACACGGTAGCGCTGGGCGTCACCCAGGCGCTGCACGCCGATGAAAAGTACCGGGGCGTGGTTGATGCGGGCAAAGCGTGAGGCGGTGTTCAGGGTCGCGGCCGGCACGCCGAAAAAAGGCACGAAGACGGCGTGCTGTCTGCCGTAGTCCTGGTCTATCGCATACCAGACGCTGCGTTTTTCCTTGAAGGCGCGCAACAGTTCGCGCATGTCGCGATGCGAGATCATGCGGCCCTGGCTGCCACGGCGGCCCCAGCCCATCACGAAATCCATGACGGGGTTTTTCTGGGGGCGGTAGACGCAGTCCACCTTGATGTGTTGCGCGGCCAGCGTCGCATTCAGGTCCAGCGTGCTGTAGTGCGCGCCGATCAGGAGTACGCCACGGCCTTGTGCTTCGGCGGCCCGGAAATGCTCCACGCCCTCGAATTCGGCTTTGCCGCGGAAATGATCGACGCCGCGGAACCAGGCATTCAGGGTTTCAAAAACGCCGAGGCCGGCATTGCGGAAAATGTCGCGGACCATGGCCTCGCGCGCTTCCTCGCTTTTCTCGGGAAAGCAGAGCGCGAGATTGATGCGGGTGTCGTCCACACGCTGCGCGGCCAGGCGGCGGACCACCCAGCCGATGCCGGCACCCAGGGAGCGCTGCATGGCCCAGGGCAGGTGGGCGAGCAGCCAGAGGAAACCGACCGCGAGCCAGGTTGGCCAGTAGCGCGGGGCCAGCAGCTTTTTATCGACGGCGGTGTGCTTGCTCATCAGCTGAAAACGTTTTCCCAGACGGGCTGGCCCATTTCGGGATACAGCAGGGGCAGGGCTTCTGCGGCTTGCGCATGCTCGGGGGCGATACCCTCGGCCTGCAGCAGGGCCAGCACCTGGCGGCCGAGATTGGGTGCCAGCGTCAGCTTGCAGGGCCAGGTGACGATATTGTTGCCGACGCTTTCCACAAACGCATTGTCGGGACGGAACAGGCCGCGGTCACCGGCCGGCAGGATGCGGTCGATTTTCACGGTCTTGTAGCGGGAGCCGCGCAGGTCCACCCAGGGCAGCAGTTCTTTCAGTTCCCGCTGGGCCTGTTCTATCTGCAGGCGCTCGTCGCGCAACGCGCCCTCTTCGGCCAGCTCGCCGCCCACATACCAGATTTTTTCGCCATCGCGTGCGGTATGGGTGGTGATGGTGAGGCGCGGATTGCGGCTGGTACCCACGCAGTGGGCGTAGAAATCCGGTAATTCGGCACGCTTGAGCATCACCATGTGCACGGTGCGGCGTTCCATTTCCGGCGTGCGCAGGCCGATGTCTTCAAGCAGGGCAGCGTTACCCTGGCCGCCGGCCAGGATGACGCGGCGGGGATGGATGCGCAGCGGCTCGACGCCCGCTGCCGTGATGAAAACCGCCGAGGTGTTGTGCTTGTCGTCGGTTTCCAGGTGACAGTTCTGCGGGCTGACCTTGTAGATGCAGTTCTTGTGGCTGGCAGCCAGGCGCTGGATCAGCGAGGGCATGTCCAGCACAAGGTCGGCCAGCTGGTAGACATTGCCACTGAAGGCGCTGTCCTGCAGCACGGACGGGCGTTGCTGGCCTTCCACGGCTTCCACCTGGCCGGTGATGAGGCGGGAAGCAAAGAAGGTGGTGGCGCGTGCGGCGAGATTGGCCTCGGACCAGATGTACTGGTTCTGGGCCAGCACCTTCACGCCATCCAGGTTGAGGTCGCCCCGCCCGGCCAGACAGTCGCGCCACAGCGCGGGCATGTCATCCAGGTCTTCCACATCGCGCAGCATGGCGGCCAGGCCGAACTTGAGGCCGCCATGGATGATGCCGTTGGCATTCACGCTTTCATGGCCGCCCAGCCGGTCCTGCTCCAGCAGGATGGCGCTGTAGCCTGCGTTGCGCAGGCGGTTGAGCAGCCACAGGCCGGCAATGCCGCCGCCAAAAATGAGGATGTCGGTTTTGATGGTTTGCATGGCCGGCAGTGTATGCGAGAAGGCAGGGCCGGGCTATGCCGTGCCCTGCCGGGCGATGCGTGAAACTGTGATCGTGGTCTGCGGCACGGGGCAGTCTTCCGCTACAATCGGCGGGCATTTTTTGAGCAGGTGCTGCTTGCCCGATTGGCTGGCACACTCTGTACCAGCGGCGCGATGCTGCCGTTCAAGTGTTTTTCCCTATCGCAGGCAGGCCGGGATTCTTGTCCGGGTCCATGGATGCAGGCCCTGTTTTTCCGTGGTGGCCCTGTGCCGCCGATACGTTTTTCCAGGAACTGGTTTTTCCAGAATACAAAGGCCTTTGGCGTGGCGCGTTTTTTCTACTCAATCCTCTTTCATCTGCTGTTGCCGCTGGTGCTGTTGCGCCTGCTGTGGCGCGCCAGGCGGGCACCGGATTACCTGCGGCGCGTGCACGAGCGCTTCGGCTTCGGCATTCCGGCCATGCAGGGGGGGCTCTGGGTTCATGCCGTGTCGGTGGGGGAGACGCTGGCGGCGGCACCGCTCATCAATGCGTGGCGGCGCGAGCATCCGGGACAGCCGGTTTTCGTGAGCACCATGACACCGACCGGGTCGGCCCGCGTGCATGCGCTGTGGGGCGACAAGGTGCGGCATGCCTATGCGCCCTACGACCTGCCCTGGGCCTGGGCGCTGTTCCTGCGCCGCGTGCGGCCGCAGGTGCTGGTCATCATGGAAACCGAACTCTGGCCGAACATGATTCATGCGGCGCGTGCGCGCGGCATTCCGGTGCTGCTGGCCAATGCCCGGCTTTCGGCACGCTCGGCGCGCGGCTATGCGCGTGCCGGCTGGCTGGCGCGTCCCATGCTGGCCGAGTTGTCGCAGGTCGCGGCGCAGGATGAGGACACCGCGTCGCGCTTTCGCACGCTGGGCGTGGCCGACAGCTGCATCAGCACCACCGGCAGCCTCAAGTTCGACATCACGCCACCGCCCGACATAGAAGGCCGGGCCCATGAACTGCATGTGGACTGGCATCTGGCACATCGCCTCGTGATCGTGGCGGCCAGCACGCATTCCGGCGAGGACATTCCGCTGCTGACGGCATTCGCCGCCATTCGTGCCCGCCACAAACATGCCTTGCTGATCCTGGTGCCGCGCCATCCCGAGCGTTTTGAAAATGTCGCCATGCTGGTGCGCCAGAAGAAATTTTCCATGGCGCGCCGCAGCCGTCACGAGCCGGTGACGGATGCGGTGGCCGTGGTGCTGGGCGACACCATGGGCGAGCTCATGCTCTGGTATGCGCTGGCGGATATCGCCTTTGTCGGCGGTTCACTGGTACCGGTGGGTGGACACAATGTGCTGGAACCCATGGCGCTGGATGTCCCCACCGTTTCCGGGCCGCATGTCTTCAATTTCCAGAGCATCACGGATGAGTTGGTGGCGGCCGGTGCCTTGCAACTGGTGGCAGCGGAAGACATTGCCCGCGTCTGCAACGGCCTGCTGGAGCATCCCGAGCAGGCCAATGCCCAGGTCGTGGCTGCGCGTGCCGTCCTGCAGGGCAACCGTGGCGCGCTGCAACGCCAGTTGGACCTGATTGCCCGCTTGTGTGCCCATGAACCTGCTCCTGCTCGCGCCTGAGGATTGCCCGGAGCCGGGCATGGCGCGCCTGGGCGGCCGCCGCCTGCGGCATGTGCAGGAGGTGCACCGTGCCCGCGAGGGCGAAAGCCTGCGTGTCGGCCTGATCGGCGGTCTCACCGGTGAAGGCCGCATTCTTTTCTTGTCCCGTGATGAAATGCGGCTGCAGTTTGTCCTTGATGCGCCGCCGCCGCCCAAGCTGCCCTTCACCCTGCTGCTCAGCCTGCCGCGTCCCAAGATGCTCAAGCGCATTTTCCAGACCGTGGCTGCCATGGGGGTGCAGCGCCTGGTGCTGATGAACAGTTTCCGCGTCGAAAAAAGTTTCTGGACCTCGCCCTGGCTGGAACCGGCGGCCATACGCGAGCAACTCCTGCTGGGCCTGGAGCAGGCACGCGATACGGTGTTGCCGGACGTGCTGATGGAGCCGCTCTTCAAGCCTTTCGTGGAAGACCGCTTGCCGGCGCTGGTGCGCAATACGCGCGCACTGGTGGCGCATCCCGGTGTTCCGTCTGCCTGCCCGGTGGCCCTGAATCAACCGTTGACGCTGGCAATCGGTCCGGAAGGTGGCTTCATTCCCTACGAAGTCGAGCGTTTGGTGGAAGCCGGCTTCGAGCCCGTGCATCTGGGCGACCGCATCCTGCGCGTGGAAACAGCGGTAACGGCGCTGACGGCGCGGCTTTTTGTGTAGCTTGGGTTGGGCGCTTTGCTCGAATCCATGCTGCCCCGCTGTATCTGCCTGTAGGTGCGAATTCATTCGCACATCAATGCCAAGGTCCTGCTGGATGTGCGAATGAATTCGCACCTGCAAACGGGGCTTTGCTGCAACGACTACGCTTCAAGAGGGTAAATTGCCTGGGCATGAAGCCCTCCAGTAAAAAGGGATTTACATACTTAACTCCTTAAACACATCGTCATTCCCGCGATCAGCGAAGCGCGCGCCAAGCGGGAATCTCATGGCTTCAGGCAGGGCTTTAAATTCAAAGATTGCTCGCTGCGCTTACCCCCGGATTAAACCCTTCCGGGGCAGGCTCTTCGGGCCAGCCTGTGCGGCTGTTCAATCCCCCAAGGGGACTTATTACAGGCGCGCCTTATGGGCGTTTGTCCCGCTTATCAAGGGAATGACGGGCTAAAAATGGGACAAGGTGGTTAGGTATATGAACCCCAACAAAAAGCCCGGCTACAAGCCGGGCTTTCTACAGGACGTTTTGCCAGGGAGTTAAAGTTATACAACTCCCTTTTATTTGAGGGCGCTTACTTCTTTTTCGGCGCGGCCGGCGCGGGGCCGGTTTCCGCCGGCTTTTCCGGTGAACTCACGACACTGGCATTGGGGTCCAGCCAGTTGTTGAGTTCCTTGATGTCCATCTCGGACAACTGGCCGGAAGCGGCCTTGAGCTGCAGGGTGTTGATCACATAGTCATAGCGGGAAGACGCGTAGTCGCGTTTGGCGGCATACATGTTCCGCTGGGCCAGCAGTACGTCGACGATATTGCGCGTGCCCACCTCGTAGCCGGCTTGGGTGGCGGCCAGCGAGGATTCGCTGGAGGCCACGGCCTGTTTGCGGGCATCCACGCGGTAGGAGTCAGCCGACACGTTCAGGAAGGCGGTGCGGGTGTTGTTCACCACCAGCTTTTCCGTACCCACCACATTGTCCTGTGCGGCAGCGGCGCGGTAATTGGCCTGCTTGCTGGCGGCATAGGTGCCGCCGCCGGAGAAGAGGGCCCAGTTGGCTTCCAGGCCGTAGGCCGTGGTGTTGCCGTTCTGCATGGCGATGGTGGCGCCGCCCGGCCCGCCGGTCTTCTCGTTGTCCGTGTTGCTGTAGCTGGCATAGAGGTTGACGGTGGGCAGGTAGCCGGCCTTGCTGCGGCGGGAAGCAGCCTGTGCGGAGGCATAGGCTTCTTCTGCGGCCTTGATGTCGTAGTTGCGCTCACGGGCCAGCTTCACCCATTCATCAGGGTCCGCCGGCGTGGGCTTCACCATGGGCGCGTCGGCCTTGAGGGCGGCCAGCTTGCCGGGAGCTTCGCCAATGATGACGGTGAGATTTTCCTGGGCCGTGCTGACATTGGCTTCGGCCAGGATGCGGTTGGCGCGCGAGCCGTCGAAGGAGGCGCGGGCTTCCAGCACGTCGGTGATGGCAATCAGGCCGACATCAAAGCGTTGCTGGGCCTGGTCGAGCTGGCGGGCGTAGGCGGCTTCTTCGGCTTCGGCATAGGCCAGGGTTTCCTGGGCGGACAGCACGGCAAAATAGGCTTGCGAGACGCGCAGGGCCAGGTCCTGCTCGGCGCTGCGGTAGTTGGCCTCTGCCTGCGAGCTCACGGCCTTGGCGCTTTTGTAGGCATACCAGGCATCGGCATTGAAGAGCGGCTGGGTGGCCTTGGCGCCCCACTGCTTGCCGTCGTAATCCACGCTGTTGGTGCTTGTGTCGGCATCGAATTTGTTTTTCGAAAAGGCACCGCTGGCCACGATACTGGGCAGCAATCCCGCACGGGCCACATCGGAGGTGGCGTCGTCAGCGAGATAGGTATTGCGCGCGGCGGACCAGCGCGGGTCATTGGCCTGGGCCTTGGTATAGGCTTCGTACAGGTCGAGCGCATGGGCAGAATTTGCCATGGCCATTGCCAGCGTCAGTGACGTCAAAACAGGACGGGCGATGCGCATAAAGATACTCATCAAGGGGTGCGAAAAGAGGAGCCAGCCTAGGCAAAGCCCCGTTTTAATGCAAGAACGCTCCTGTACGCCGGAAGCTGCCGCAGCACGCCAGATTTTCCTTGCTGCCGAGTGTGTGCCGACACTCTGTTTTTTGGCGGAAGCATATGAAAAATAAGGACTTTCGTGACATGTTGCCATGTGCTTCGTTCTTGCCCGGTCATGCCGGCATCGCTATAGTGCCCGCATGATTTTGCAGTGCCGGCCACGGCACTTTCCTCCTGTCTCCTGCCGCCCTCATACCGGGATGTCTGCCATGAATGCCCCTGAAAAAATCCTCAGCGAATCCGCCGAGGCCGATCGCGCCGCGCTCGCTCCCTTTCCTGCTTCACGCAAGATTTATGTCGAAGGTTCGCGTCCGGATATCCGCGTGCCCATGCGCGAGGTCTCGCTGACAGACACGCCCACGGCCTTCGGTGGTGAAAAGAATGCCCCCGTGCTGGTTTACGACACCTCCGGTCCCTATACCGATCCGGCGGTGAAAATCGACATACGTCGTGGCCTGCCAGTGGTACGCGAGCAGTGGGTTGTTGATCGCGGTGATACGGAAGTGCTGGGCCGCCTGAGCTCGGCCTATGGCAATGAGCGCCTCGCCGATCCGGCGCTGTCGCCCCTGCGCTTTGCCCACCTGCGCCAGCCGCGCCGTGCAAAGGCCGGTGCCAATGTCTCGCAGATGTATTATGCGAAGCGCGGCATCATCACGCCGGAAATGGAATACATCGCTATTCGTGAAAACCTGAAGCTGCAGGAGGCGCGTGCTGCCGGCCTGCTGGCCCAGCAGCATCCGGGGCAGAGTTTCGGGGCTGCCATACCGAAAGAAATCACGCCGGAATTCGTGCGTAGCGAAGTGGCGCGCGGCCGCGCCATCATCCCGGCGAACATCAATCACGTAGAGCTGGAGCCGATGATTATTGGCCGTAATTTTCTCGTGAAGATCAACGGCAATATCGGCAATTCGGCACTGGCTTCCAGCATTGAAGAAGAAGTGGAAAAGATGACCTGGTCCATACGCTGGGGCGCGGACACGGTGATGGATCTTTCCACCGGCAAGAACATCCACGAAACCCGTGAATGGATCTTGCGCAATTCGCCCGTGCCCATCGGTACCGTGCCGGTTTACCAGGCACTGGAGAAGGTCGGCGGCGTGGCTGAAGACCTCACCTGGGAAATTTTCCGCGACACGCTGATCGAGCAGGCCGAGCAGGGCGTGGACTATTTCACCAT
>JASLCO010000203.1 GCA_030146505.1 Moraxellaceae bacterium | reverse complement strand
CTGGTGACCCAGGCAGATGCCGAACACGGGGATATCGGTCTTCAGGAATTCCTGGATGGCGGCAATGGCGTAGTCGCAGGGCTCAGGGTCACCCGGTCCGTTGGACAGGAAAATGCCGTCCGGATTCAGCTTCAGCACTTCCGCGGCCGGGGTCTGTGCCGGCACCACGGTCACGTCGCAGCCGCGATCCACCAGCATGCGCAGGATGTTCACCTTCACGCCGTAGTCATAAGCCACGACCTTGAACCTGCCGGGAACAGCCGGCGTGACATGGCCCTTGCCCAGCAGCCACGAGCCTTCGGTCCAGCGGTAACTTTCCTTCACGGAAACCACTTTCGCGAGATCCATGCCCTTGAGGCCGGGGAAGGTTTTTGCCGCCTCCAGCGCACGGGCCTCATCAACCACATCGCCAGCGATGATGGCACCGTTCTGTGCACCCTTTTCACGCAGGATGCGGGTAAGGCGACGGGTATCGATGTCGGCAATACCGATGATGTTGCGGCGGCGGAGGTAGTCCGAAAGGTTTTCCTGCGAACGGAAGCTGGACGGAATCATGCTGAGATCGCGTATGACCAGGCCCGCGGCCCAGAGCTGCGGCGACTCTTCGTCTTCCGCGTTGGCGCCGGTATTGCCGATATGGGGATAGGTCAGGGTGACGATCTGGCGGGCATAGGACGGGTCGGTGAGGATTTCCTGATAGCCCGTCATGGCCGTATTGAAAACGACTTCACCGCTGGTGAGGCCGTCGGCACCGATGGACGTTCCGCGGAAGACGCTGCCGTCTTGCAGGACGAGAAGGGCGGGCTTGCTCAAACCTACCTCCGAGTTAAGGCTGCTGGCAGGACGCGCCCGTGTAAAAAAGCGAGAAAGAGGGGCTCCTTCTCGCTTTTCTTGGACTCATCCGGGTATTTGAGGGTGCCGGACCGCGCGGAGACCGCGGAGGGCCTGTTGGTGCCGGGCACAGATTGAGCGCGAATTCTACGGAAAAGCCCTATTTCTGTCCAACCGCATCGGCTCTGCCAGGGTAGCGGGCCACCGTGGCCGGCCGGTCATCCGGGTAAACCCCCATGACTGTCCACCGGTCGCCCCTGCCGCCATTGCCCCCACCCCCTCCCTTATGCTCGCATCCCCGGAAAGCGCGCCATTCGCGACGCGCGTCACAAAAACACCGGGGCAGGCCAAGACCCCTACAAGAACAACAGGTCTTCACACATGGACCCCACCGAACTCGACAACCTGCGCCAGCAACTGGAAAACAAGGGCTGGCGCCTGCATTTCCCGAAGCTGCTGGAAACCGAATTCCAGGAGCACTACGCGCAGCGCTACCACACCCACATGATCATCTCGGGCCTGCTGGGCGTGCTGGCCGTTCTCGTCACGGCCGTGGTCGACCCCTACTGGATGCCGGCCGTTGCCGGCAAGCTCTGGAACATACGCCTCTGGACGACGGGCCCCATCCTGCTCCTGCTGCTGTTCAGCCGCACCAGCATTGCCACCCGCTTCATGCAGCCCATCATCGCCTTCAGCGCCAACCTCTTTGTCGGCGGGCTGGTGGCGCTGTCCATGACCGCCATGGAGCCCATCAACCACTACTACGCCGCCTCCATCACCATGGTCATGCTGGTGGTGTTCGTGCTCTCGCGCCTGCAATTCGGCTGGGGGGTATTTTCCGCCTGCCTCATGCTGCTCACCATGAACGTGGGCTTCGGCGTCATCGCCGGCGTCTCCAGCCAGATGCTCATCGTCCACAATGCGGTGTTCGTCATTTCCGCCATTTTCTCACTGCTGGGCTGCTTCCTCTTCGAGCGCAGCCTGCGCCAGAACTACCTGCAATCGCGCCTGCTCAACTTTGAAAAGCACGATCTCGAAGAATCCAACCTGCGCCTGCAATACCTCACTGCCATCGACGGCCTGACCCAGATCGCCAACCGCCGCTCGCTGGACATGGGCCTGGTGACCGAGTGGCAACGCGCCCTGCGCAAGCGCGAGCCGCTGGGGCTCATCATGATAGACGTGGACCACTTCAAGCTTTTCAACGACACCTATGGCCACCAGGCCGGTGATGAATGCCTGCGTGGCGTCGCTGGTGCATTGAAAGATTTTGCCCGTCGTCCGGGCGACCTCGCTGCCCGTTATGGCGGCGAGGAATTTGTTCTCGTACTCACCAATGCCACGGCCCAGCAGGCGCGCATCGTGGCCGAGCGGGTACGCGACAAGATCGTCGAACTGGCCATCCCCCACCAGCGCTCCAGCCACGGCAATGTCACCGCCAGCTTCGGCGTGGCCAGCATCACGCCAACAGCACGCCAGAACGGCCCCGAGGCGCTGCTGCTGGCTGCCGACCAGGCGCTCTACCGTGCCAAGGAAAACGGACGCAACCGCGTCAGCGTTGACGGCGACCCTGTACCGGGGCAGGCCGTGGCCTGAGTTTTCCGCGCATAAAAAAAACCGGCAGCTGCCGGTTTTTTTATTGACGCGCAGGGCGCGCAAGCCTCGCTTGCGCACGCGGCTTTTCTTTGGCACGAAGCCCTGAGTGCGTGCGCAAAACCTGTGGTTTTGCACCCTACTTGAGGTTCAACACATCACGCATGTCATAACGACCGGCCGGCCTGTCACCCAGCCATACCGCCGCCCGCACGGCGCCATTCGCAAAATTCATGCGACTGGTGGCGACATGACGGATTTCCACGCGCTCGCCTTCACCGATGAACATGACATTGTGGTCGCCCACGATGTCGCCACCACGTATGGTCTGGAAACCTATGCTCATGCGGTCGCGTGCGCCCGTATGGCCGTGGCGCTCGTACACCGCCACTTCCTTGAGGTCACGATCCAAAGCCCCGGCCACCGCCTCGCCCATCATCAGTGCCGTACCCGAGGGAGCATCAATCTTGTGGCGGTGATGCGCCTCAATGATTTCCACATCCACGGTATCGCCAAAGGTTTTGGCAGCCAGTTCCAGCAGGCGCAGCGTCACGTTCACACCGATGGAATAATTGCCGGAATACACAAGGGCGATATCGCCAGCGGCCTTTTGCAAACCGCTTTTTTGCTCTTCACTCAGCCCCGTGGTACCGATGACGATTTTCTTGCCGGCCCGGCGGCAGGTTTCGATATTCGCCGCCGTGACAGCCGGTACAGTGAAATCGATCAGTACATCGAAATCGCCTGTCACGGCGCCAAGATCACCGGAGACTTTCACGCCCAGCGCCCCGACACCGGCCAGCTCGCCTGCATCACTGCCTATCAGGGACGAGTCCGGGCGCTCGATAGCCGCCGCCAGCGTGGCACCTTCAGCGGCCACTACGGCCTGGATAAGGGTGCGACCCATGCGGCCGCCAGCGCCGGAAATGGCAATACGGATCATGTTGAAATCCTCACACGATGGAAGCAGGCATTGTAGGGAGGACACCCATCAGGCACCAGTGCGCCCCTGCCCGTAGGAGCGGTTTT
>JASLCO010000187.1 GCA_030146505.1 Moraxellaceae bacterium | reverse complement strand
ATTGTCGGCCTGATCTCGATTTATCCCACCGTGGTGTATCTGCGCTGGCGCAAGGATTTGCGCGAGGGCAGGGCGCCCGTCATCGATGCCGAAACCGCGCGCCGCATCACCATCATCCTGCGTGCCGAACTGGCGCTTCTGCTGGTCATGCCCTTGCTGGCGGCCTGGATGGCGCGCGGCTAGGCATTCCTTTTTGCTATGCAGGCCATGAAATCATTGCATTGGCCAAAGCCGCTTTTCCGCTCTAGTTTCTTTCCTGTCGGCAGCCCTTTCTGCCACAGGAGGAGTTCATGAGCACGCACAACAGCAAAGTCACGCAGCAATTCGGTGAACAGGCCGAGGCCTATCTTTCCAGTCAGGTTCATGCGCAAGGTGAAGACCTGGTGCAGCTGAACGCCCTCGTCAAAGGCCATGCTTCTGCACAACTGCTGGACCTGGGTTGCGGTGCCGGGCATGTGGCCTTTCATGTCGCGCCCGAAGTGGCACAGGTCACAGCCTGCGATCTTTCTGCGGACATGCTGCTGGCTGTAGAAAAAGGCGCGCGTGAAAGACAGCTGGGGAATATCACTGTGCAGCAGGGCGGAGCGGAAAGCCTGCCTTTTGCCAATGCCAGCTTTGATTTTGTCATCAGCCGCTTTTCCACCCATCACTGGCACGATGTCGGTGCCGGCCTGCGCGAAGCGCGACGTGTCTTGAAGCCGGGAGGCACACTGGCCATCGTCGATATCGTCTCGCCCGGCCATGCCTTGCTGGATACGCATTTGCAGACGGTGGAAGTGCTGCGCGACAACTCGCATGTGCGCGATTACAGCCTGGGAGAGTGGTCACGCCTGCTGAGCGAAGCCGGCTTCATCGTGCAAGATGTGAAACTGCGCCGCCTGCGCATGGATTTCGCCAGCTGGATTGCCCGCATGCGTACGCCAACGGTATTTGCCGAGGCCATACGCCAGCTGCAACTGGGCGCCGCACAAGAAGTGTGTGAACACTTCAGTATTGAAGCCAATGGCTCTTTCACGATTGATTCAGCAACGCTGGTCTGTCGGTGAGATTTTATGTAGGTGCGAATTCATTCGCACAGGAAATTCCCGTTTTGTGCGAATGAATTCGCACTTACAAGAGCCGCCTCGCGGGTAAAGGGCTGGGGGAGAGGGGGGCCAAAGTGCTCCGGCTTTGCTCCGTATCCCATTTGAAAAAGCAACTTGAAAAAACAAAGGGCCGCATGCGGCCCTTTGTTTTTTCACCAGCGGCATTCCGCCAGCAAGCAAACCTGCTCAAGGCTTTGGCTGATTGCCATTCCACTGGCTCACGCCCAGGAAAATCACTCGCAACTGCTTGCTGGCGCTGTCTATCAACAACGCTTCTTCCTCGGGGCGTTCGGCCGGCAGCTCCAATATCTGCTCGGTGACCATGACCATATTGTTCACGATGAGCTGGGCAATCATCTGCAGGTCGGTACTGGTGACACGGCGCTCGGCCACCAGCAGGGCAAGATCGGTGGCCAGCTCGCTCACGAAGAAGCGCAGTTCGTTGCGTATGGCCAGGCGGGTGGTGGTGGCGCCGGAGAAATACTCGCGTATGGCAAAACGGAAATAGCGGTCCTGCTCACGCACATAACGCACATACAGTGTCATGGAGTTGCGTATGAGCTGCTCGGCCGGCAGCGGCTTGCCGCGCACCTCGCGCATCTGCGAGCGCAGGGCACGGAAGGATTCGTCCACCAGTTCCAGACCCAGGCTGTCCATGCCGCGGAAGTGGCGATAAAAGGCGGCCGGCACCACGCCCGCGGCCTTGGTGACCTCGCGCAGGCTGAGGCTGGAGAAGGTGCGGTCCTCGCCCAGAAGGTCCAGCGAGGCCTCGATCAAGGCCTGCCGGGTCCGTGAACGCCGTGCCTCATGGCTGCCGTCTTCCCCGCCTTCAGCCCCTTCCTTGCCTCTTTTTTTGTAAACAGCCATTCATCAATCCTGCCTTTGTGAACACAGGAAATCCCATGCCTCACTATAAATTACATATAAATCATGGCTATAACCGCTCGTCAGAGAATTAGTGAACACGTGTTGACTAAAAATCCCCAAAACGGTTTCATGTGAACACTTGTTCACAACGCGATCCGCCACCGGACGCACTGGAGCCCGACGATGTTGAACTTCAATCTCATCGACCAAGCCCTGAAGAGCCCCTTGGCCCGTATTCTCGCCTGGCCGCACAGTCCCGAGAGCTATATGGAATTCCTGGCCCCCGATGTTGGTGGCCGCAGCATCAAGGCCCGCATCAAGGCCATCAACCAGCAGACCCCGCGTGCCGTCTCTCTGGTGCTGGAACCCAACCACCGCTGGAGCCGCCACCAGGCCGGCCAGTATGTCACCCTGACGGTGAGCATCAATGGTCGCCGCCACAGCCGCTGCTTCACCGTCTCCCATGTGGAAGAGGGCTGCCCGGTTGTCACCATGCAGTCCCATGAGGGCGGCGTGGTCTCGGTCTGGGCCAATGAAACGGCCTGGGTGGGCGATACCGTGGAAATCAGTGCCGGCGCCGGCGACTTTGTACTGCCGGCCAAACGTCCGCAACGCTTTCTTTTCATTGCCGGCGGCAGCGGCATCACGCCGATACGCGCCCTCACCGATGAACTGGTGACCGAAGGCTATCAGGGCCAGGTCGACATCCTTTATTACGTGCCGGCCAAAACCGATGCGATTTTCCTGCGCCACCTCGAAGCCGTCACCGAGGCGCTGCCGAATTTCCGCCTGCATCTCATTACCACCCGTGAAAAAGCCGAAGGCACCGCCCTGCGCGGCCACTTCAGCGATTTCCATCTCGATGCCATAGGCGCTGATCTCGCCGGCAGCGCGGCTTATGTCTGCGGTCCGTCGGCACTGATCGAAGCCGTCGAGCAGCACTGGCAGCAGAGTGGCCACCGCGCCCGCCTGACACTGGAGCGCTTCCAGGCCGTGGCACGTCCTGCCGCCGTGGCCGGCGATGCCCAGCCCGTGCTGTTCAGCGACAGCAATATCGAAAGCACCGCTCCCGGCATGACCCTGCTGGAAGCCGCTGAAGGCGCCGGCCTCAATCCCGACCACGGCTGCCGCCAGGGCATCTGCCGCACCTGTACCTGCCGCAAGACCGCCGGAAAAGTGCGCGACATACGCACCGGCGAAATTTCCGGCGACGGCGAAGAAGACATCGCCATCTGCGTGAGCGTGCCCGTCACCCCCGTGACCATCGCACTCTGATTTTTTTGATTTTGCCCGCGTAGGAGCGGCTTCAGCCGCGAACCCATCAATCATTCGCGGCTGAAGCCGCTCCTACGGCAAGCATGAAGGAGTAAAGACATGACCAGCATGAACCACAGCCATATCAAGGGCCGTCTCGACACCGTGATTGGCCGCCGTCTCACCGCCGAACAGGTGGAAGAATTCGGTCGCGAGATCGAAGCACTGCGCGCCCGCGTCACTGCGGATCTCGGCGAAAAAGACATTGCCTACATGAAGCGCATCATCCGCCTGCAGCGTCGACTGGAAATCGGCGGCCGTGTCGCCATCTATGTCGGCATCGTGAATCCACTGGTGCTCGCCATCGGCGCTGGCACGCTGGGCGTGGCCAAGATCCTGGACAATATGGAAATCGGCCACAACATCATGCACGGCCAGTTCGACTGGACCAATGATCCGGAGCTGCGCGGCCGCAAGTTCGAGTGGGATACGGTTTGCCCCGGCGACCAGTGGCGGCACTCGCACAACTACATGCACCACACCTACACCAACATCGTCGGCAAGGATCGCGACGTGGGCTACGGCATCCTGCGCATGGCGGACGAACAGCCCTGGCATCCCGGTTATCTTTTCCAGCCGGTCTACGCCTTCCTGCTGGCCATCTTCTTCGAGTGGGGCGTGGGCGTGCACGACATGGAGCTGGCCGATCTTTCCCGCGGCCAATGGAAATGGAGCGAGAAGAGGGGCATGGTGAAAGCCTTCTTCAAGAAGGCCAGCCGCCAGGTACTGAAAGACTACGTGGCATTCCCGCTCCTGGCTGGCCCTTTCTTCCTGCCGGTGCTGCTGGCCAATGTCGTGGCCAACCTGATCCGCAATGTCTGGACCTTTCTCATCATCTTCTGCGGCCACTTCACCGAAAATGCCGAAATGTTCACGGAAGCCGAGTGCGAGAACGAGACCAAGGGCGAGTGGTATATCCGCCAGCTGCTGGGCTCCAGCAATATCGAAGGCGGCAAGTGGTTCCACATCATGTCCGGCAACCTGAGCCACCAGATCGAGCACCACATGTTCCCGGACATTCCTGCCAACCGCTACCAGGAAATGGCCGTGGAAGTACGTGCCCTCTGCGAAAAATATGGTCTGCCCTACAACACCGGCAGCCTGGCCAAGCAGTTCGGCACCGTGGTGAAGCGCATCTTCCGCCTCTCCCTGCCGAGCTTCGGCAAGACGCAGGAAGCCGTGGCCGCCTGACATAAAAAGCCTTTCCTGATCGGGAGGGTTTTGCGTAAGCCGTTTCAGCCGCGATACTTTTTGCCATATTCGTTATCGCGGCTTAAACGGCTCTCGTAAAACCTTCCTGCAAACGCCAGAAATACCTGCTAAAAATACACACGAAGCCAGCGCCTCTATTCATCCCTCCAAAACCACCGACTGTCAGCTTGTCTCGCAAGCTGTCGGTGTTTTCGCGCGCCCATCGCGCTGCGTAATTTCCACAATCCGCACTCCGGCATCCCACTGCTAGGCTGAGCGGGCTCACTGTCACCCGGTGATGCCTGCCCGCTGCTGTTCGCGCCTTTTCTTCCTTTTTCATTTCCGGCCGGCGCTTGCATGCGGGCTGTCGTCCGGAAAAACAACAAGAACAAGGATTCTCCATGGCCAAGGGTTTTGATTTCGACGCCATCGTGGTGGGCTCGGGTTTTGGCGGTGCCGTGACGGCGGCACGTCTGGCGGAAGCCGGCTGGAAAGTGCTGGTGCTGGAACGCGGCCGGCGCTGGTTGCCGGCAATGATGCCCAGAGGCCCGGAAGATGCGTGGTTCTATGATGTGGACGAGCCGCACAAGCAGAATGGCTGGCTGGATTTCCGCTGGTTCGGCGACATGTCGGTGGCCATGGGCGCCGGCATCGGCGGCGGTTCGCTGATCTATGGCAATGTCTCCATCATTCCTCCCCGGGAAACCTTTGCACGGCACTGGCCCCGCGCCATCAGCTTCGATGAGTTGCTGCCCCACTACGAAACCGTGGGCAGGATCCTGAACGTGCAGGAAATGCCGGCGGAACAGGTACCTCCGCGCTTCCATGCCATGAGAAAGGGCGCCGAGGCCATGGGCGAGGCCGCAAGATTCCGCGCCGTGCCCCTGGCCGTCACCTTCGATCCCTCATGGAGCCGCAACGCACCGCGCCCTTATGCCGACGACAAATCGCGCATTTTCATCAATGCACAAGGGCGCGAGCAGGGTACCTGCAACCATTGTGGTTTCTGTTGCTCGGGCTGCCACCTCAAGGCCAAGAACACACTGGACCTCAATTACCTGGCCATTGCCGAAAACCACGGCGCCGACATTCGTCCGCTGCATCTCGTGAGCCATGTCGAACCGCTGCCACAGGGCTTCCGCGTGCATGCGGAAAATATTGCCGGCGGCCAGAGGCAGGCCCTGCAATTCACGGCAGGCAAGGTGATCCTGGCAGCCGGCTCACTGGGCTCCACGGAAATCCTGCTGCGCTCACGCGATGAACATGAAACGCTGCCGCAGGTATCCGGTACGCTGGGGCAGGGCTGGAGCTCCAACGGCGACTTCCTGACCTTCTCCACGCATCGTGAAGAAATGCTGCCCACACGCAGTCCCACCATTTCCTGCGCCGTCGACTTCCTGGAAGGCGAGGGCTACAAGGGCGCGAAGATATTTGTCGAGGATGGTGCCCTGGGCGACATTCCGGTGGCCTATTTCACCCGCGCCCTGATGGCGGCACGCAAATGGACGGACATGGGCTGGTACAAGCGCCTGATCAACAAGCTCCTGCGCCAGCTCGGCCACATCAACACGGCCGAACACACCATCGCCTGGTTTGCACAAAGCGTGGATGCCTCCAACGGCCGCCTGCTTCTCAAAAAATCCTGGCTGCATGGCGGGCGCAAGCGTCTGCACCTGGACTGGGACATCCGCCAGTCCGAAGACAATTTCAAAAAGGTGAACGAGCTGCACAAGAAGCTGGCACAGGCCAACAACCCCCTCAGCGTGACCACGCTGCCGACATGGACGCTGCTGCGCGACCTCACCACGCCGCATCCACTGGGCGGCTGCCGCATGGCGGATTCCCGCGAGGAAGGCGTGGTCGATCATCGTGGCGAGGTCTACGGCTATCCCGGTCTTTACGTGGCCGACGGCGCCATCATTCCCTTCGCGCTGGGCATCAATCCTTCGCGTACCATTGCCGCGCTGGCCGAGCGCAATGTCGCCATCCTGCTGCAGGAGTCCGCCGCAAGCTGATGCGCGTGGCGGCGCGTCGCGCCGGCAACCCTCAGTCACCACAAGCCCTTCCTTCCTCACAAGCCGCCGGTGGACACCCGGCGGCTTTTTTGTTTTCTTTGAAACGGTGGCTTCAGGGCCTGTAAAGAAAGCGCACGTTACTGATCCCGGCCTTCATGACCGGCAAACGAGGTGAACATGAGCGAAAAGAAACTGCGGCGCTCGCGCCAGAATAAAATGATTGCCGGCGTGGTCGGCGGCCTCGCTGACTACTTCGATCTTGATGCCAGCGTGCTGCGCATCGTCTACGTGCTGGTTTCCCTGTTCAGCGCCGCCTTTCCCGGCCTCATCGTCTATCTCGTCCTGTGGGTCATCATGCCGCTGGATGACGAGGACCAGCGCATAGGCGGCAATGCCACCTGAAGCACAAGGCAAACACCATTCGAGAAAGCCATGGCCCACCAGCCCCGTGTGTTCTGTCACGACAATCCGCAAAACCGCCACATCGTGGCGGCACTGCCACAGCTGCAGCAGCCGTTCAGGCCCACACCCTGGCTCTTCAATCCGCATCTGCAGATGGTGCTGGTGAATTTGCGCGAGGGAAAAGTGCAGCGCGACTACGACCGCATCGACACGCTCACCCATTCCGATGGCGGCCACACCGCACTGGCCTGGCGCGGCCACGAGCTGCCGCCGGCAACACCCACCATCGTCGTGCTGCACACCATCAGCGGCAGCCCGGCCAGCATGGCGGAACTGGTGCGCGACCTGCAGGCAGCCACCGGCTGGCGCATTGTGCTCTGTGTGCGACGGGGCCATGCCGGCCTGCCACTGCCCGTGCCACGCATCAACCTGCTGGGCTCAACCGGGGATTTGCGCGAGCAGCTCGCGGAAATCCGCCGCCGCTTTCCCCATTCACCGCTCTATGCCGTCGGCTCCTCCGCCGGTTCCGGCCTGCTGGTCCGCTTTCTGGGCGAAGAAGGCGAGACCGCGCCCTTCCGCGCCAGCTTTGCCTATTGTCCCGGCTACAACACGGATGAGGCTTTTGATAAAACCCATCCTTTCTACAGCCGCTATATCGTGAAGAAACTGGTGCAGCGCTTCATTGCACCGCATGAAGCCAGCATCGCCCACCTGCCCTCGGTGCAGGCCCTGAGCCGAGCGGAAAACCTCGCAGACTTCCATCGCCATATGTACGAGCTCTCGGGCTTTCGCAGCTATGAGGAATATTCCGAAGCCAGCAATCCCATGCGCGTCTTCAATCGCATCACCACGCCCGTGATGATCCTCAATGCCGAAGACGATCCCATCTGCCGCATTGCCAATGCCGACCCATACCTGGACGCCATGAAGCGCATGCCCAATGTGATCCTGGTCACCACCGCCCAGGGCAGTCATTGCGCCCATTACGAGGGCTGGCGCGCCCGCTCCTGGTCAGGCCGGCTGATGGGTAATTATTTCCGGGCCATGGAGAATATGGCCGCCTGAGCGGCAAGCACCGTGCGCAGACACGCCCGCAAGGGGTGAATAGAGTCCGGCTGGCACTCAAGGAGCGGAGATGGGCGATCCCCTGGCGGACCTGCTGGCACTTTATGCACCAGCTCACGAAAGCGAACCACGGGAATACGGCCTACGCCGGGGCGACAGAGTCAGATAAAAAAGTGTGAGATTAGAAACAGGGACTCATTCCTTGATGAGCAATGCATAAAGCTGATCCTTCAACAGCGCCCGTTTCTTCTTCATGGGCTCCATCACATCATCCGACAAGAACCCGCCTTCCGTTTCTGCCGCGCGTATCTGCGCATCCAGAAGCTCATATTCATTATTCATGCGTTCGAAGTGTGTATCCGTGGAGACAAGTTGGGTAATGCGGGCCTTCAGAGTAGGAAAATCGCTGGCGAGGTGGTGATGGTTGGGGCGCATTGCTGACTCCTTGCTGGTTCCAGACCCTGATGATGAAGCAAGAGCCATACCCGGCCTGCTTCACGGCATGCCCGGAACAGCGTAGACGAGGCCGGAGGGGAAAGGCAAAAGCCTTCAAGCAAGCGATATACGCCGAATTGTAAAAATGCCGGGACAAGCCCGGCACCAGCACGTTCAGACCTTGGGCATCTGCTTGTAACGGAAACAGCTCACCTCATGGTCATTGATCATGCCCACGCTCTGCATGAAGGCATAAAGCGAAGTAGACCCCAGGAACTTGAAGCCGCGCTTCTTCAGGGCCTTGGCCATGGCGTCGGATTCGGCCGAGGTCACGGCGGCCTCGCGATAGCTGGTGAGCTTGTGGGTGACGGGCTTGCCACCGACAAACTCCCAAAGGAAAGCCGAGAGGCTGCCGAATTCTTTTTGTACCTCAATAGCGGCAATGGCATTGGCACGTATGGCCATCAGCTTGGGCAGATAGCGGATCAGTCCTTCGTTGCTGAGGCGATCGGCCACCTGCTCATCCGTCATCTTGGCGATTTTCTTCATGTCGAAATTGAAGAAGGCCTTGCGATAGGCTTCGCGCTTTTTCAGCACGGTGATCCAGGAAAGCCCGGCCTGCTGCGCTTCCAGACAGAGCTTTTCATAAAGATGGCGGTCATCGAAGGAAGGCACGCCCCATTCTTCATCGTGGTATTTCACATAGAGCGGATCGCTGCCGCACCAGGGGCAGCGTTTCTTTTCGGCTTCAGCTTTCGGCATGCTGTATTTCTTCCTGCGGGTTTTCTTTTTGCTGGCTTTCTTTTTGTGTCAGGTCTTCTGGACATCTTTCTTCGCGGCGGGCTTCTTCCATACGCGCCATGAAATCCTTGTAGGTCTTGCCGGGCTCGGGCAGGAAATCTTCGTCGGTCAGCGTCCACTGCTGCATGCGGTCGAGACGGAAATGGCGGAAGTCGTGGCGCATCTCGCACCAGCCGACGAGGGTCCAGGTGCGCCCCCAGTAGATGATGGCCAGGGGGCGCAAGGTGCGCTGGCTTTCTTCGCCGTTTTCCTTGGTGTAGTCCACCCGTATCTTGCGCTGCTCGCGCAGGGCCCGACGCAAATCAGCCATGGGCGCGGTGAAGCGGGGATCAATGAAATAGTCCGGCGCGTAGATGGGCAGCGGTTCGCGGCCACGCTTCAGCGTATGCGGCAGCACATCGCCGATTTTCGCGAGGGCGGATTCGGCGGCGGCTTTCAGCTCAGGATCTGTCCACGAAGCCAGCAGACGCGCAGCGATTTCCAAGGCTTCCAGCTCGCCTTGCGTGAACATCAAAGGCGGCAGGTCGTAACCCTTGGCCAGCGCATAGCCCATGCCGGCTTCGGCACGCAGGGGAATGCCGCTGGCGGAAAGATCATCCATATCGCGGTAAATCGTGCGCACGGAAACTTCCAGCGTTTCCGAAAGCTCGGCGGCGGTCACCACGGGTTTGCGGCGCAGATGCTCGACGATCTGGAACAGGCGGTCGGCACGTCTCATGGTTTTTCCAGCAAGGTTTTCAGGGCGGCGAGATCGCGGGCTATCCAGTCCGCGTCTTCGGCAAATTTCGTGTCGCTCATATCAGGCAGACGCAGCAGCGTCAGCTGCACATCGGTGCCTTCGCCGTTGGCTATCGCACGCAGCGGGACATAGACCACAACGCCAGGTGCTACTTCCACCCAGTGATCGGCAACGCCAAACACATTGGGCGGTGAAAAGCGTATGCGTACCGGACCCTCGGGGCCATTGGCCAGCCACACACCGTTTTCCTTGCGCAAGGACAGCCCGAGGCCGCTGGCCCAGTTATTCATGTTCATGGGCTGGGCCAGATACGCCGCCACAATAGCGAGCGGTTTTGCTATATGTACGCTGACAACTTGCGACTGCTGATTTGCAGAGCTCATGAGCATCAAGCCGGATAGTGGATGGGCTCTTCCAGCTGGCCTTCGCTGCCGAAATAAATACAGCGCGGCTTGGGGCCAGTGAGCAGGGTTTCGTAGCGTTTCACACCGGCGGCGGCGATGTCCTGCATGAAGCCGGGGTAATCCGTTTCGCCCTTCTGGTTGCGACGTATGGCCGTGAGCGTGGCCTCGGCATTGAAGGGGGCGGTGACAGGCGCGCCGGGCTGGCCGGGCAGCTGCACGATCTCGCCCTCCAGACTGCGATAAAGCGTGGCGCGGCTGGCCACGTCCACGGTGTAGGAGTGCATGCCCAAGCGGAGGAAGGACAGGGCCAGCTCGGGAAAGTTGCGGGCGCGCATGGCGCATTCGCGTATGGCTTCAGCGTTGAACGACATGGGGATCTCCTTGTCCTTGTTGTGAACGCTGGCGCCGAACGGTTCGGCGCCAGCACAGCCCTCAATGCTGGGAATGCAGGCCGACGGTATTGCCTTCGCTGTCACGGAAGAGAGCAAAGTAGCCGATTTCCGGAGCGATCAGGGTCTTGGGCACGATGATCTCGGCACCGAGGCCGGGCAGACGGTCCAGGGTCTGCTGCAGATCGCTGCCGGCATTCAGGTAGGCAATGGTGCCATCCTTGCTGGGGCGGTTCTCGGCACTCTTCACCAGGGCGCCCGAAACCGCGCCATCTTGATGAGTAAAGACCGCCATTTCCAGATCAGGCACGCCGGAGGGGCAGGGCTGGACAGCGCCTATCTCCAGATTCAGGGCGGCGCTGTAGAACTGGTGGGCGCGACGGATATCGCTGACGGGGATCTCGAACCAGACGGCGACGTGATTGGGGGTATTGGGGGTGGACATGATGTTCTCTCCTTGAGCGGGCCCTGACCGCGAGATGCGGTGCTTCCTGGCCGGTGAAGACATCATGCTGGCGGGCTACTGACACCGTTCTGTCAGTAGGCTTTTCATGACGTTTGGGAAGTACATGCACTTCCCAAACACGCTACGCCCGAGACGCTACTCGGGCTTCGCTCCGCCGCAGGCGCCTTCATGGTCAAGATCTCTAATCTGTGTTGATTCCGGCCCTGTCCCCAAGCCCCGAGCGGCGCGGCTTTCCTGCTTCTGGCCCCTGCTAAGAGCGGGGCCTTGCCGTTATACTCGCCCCCTTTGATTTGCAGCAGGGGAGCCCTACGTGGCTAACGCAATTGCCGCAGGCCTGACCTTCCAGGACCTGATCCTCAAACTCCAGAACTTCTGGGCCAGCCAGGGCTGTGTCGTCATCCAGCCTTACGACATGGAAATGGGTGCCGGCACCTTCCATACCGCCACCTTCCTGCGCGCCATCGGCCCCGAGACCTGGAACGCCGCCTATGTGCAGCCTTCGCGTCGCCCTGCTGACGGCCGCTATGGCGAAAACCCCAATCGCCTGCAGCACTACTACCAGTTCCAGGTGGTACTGAAACCGTCTCCTGCGAATATTCAGGATCTCTATCTGCAGTCGCTGCAGATGCTCGGCATCGACACCAAAGTGCATGACGTGCGCTTTGTGGAAGACAACTGGGAATCGCCCACGCTGGGTGCCTGGGGTCTGGGCTGGGAAGTGTGGCTGAACGGCATGGAAGTCACGCAGTTCACCTACTTCCAGCAAGTCGGCGGCGTGGAGTGCTATCCCGTTACCGGCGAAATCACTTACGGCCTTGAACGTCTCTGCATGTATCTGCAGGGCGTGGATTCGGTGTATGACCTGATCTGGGCCGAAGGCGTGCCCGATGCCGATGGCAACAAGCGCCCCGTCACCTACGGCGATGTGTTCCACCAGAACGAAGTGGAGCAGTCCACCTTCAACTTCGAGCACGCCAATGTGCCCAAGCTCTTCGAGCTCTTCGATTACTACGAAAGCGAATCCAATTCTCTGATGGAAAAACAGCTGCCGCTGCCCGCCTATGAAATGGTGGTGAAGGCCTCCCACACGTTCAATCTGCTGGATGCGCGCCGTGCCATTTCCGTCACCGAGCGCCAGCGCTACATCCTGCGTGTGCGTGCACTGGCGCGCAATATCGCCCAGAGCTATCTGCAGGCGCGTGCGCGCCTCGGCTTCCCCATGGCAACACCGTCACTGCGTGATGAGGTATTGGCTAAGCTCGCGCAGGAGAACGCAGCATGAGTGCAAAAGATTTTCTGGTAGAGCTGGGCACGGAAGAGCTGCCCCCCAAGGCGCTGAAAAGCCTTTCTGAAAATTTCCGCGACGGCATCGTGAAAGGTCTGGCGACTGCCGGCCTCAAGCATGGTGACGTAAAAGTATTCGCAGCGCCGCGTCGTCTTGCACTGTTTGTGGCTGGCCTCGCTACGCAGCAGCCGGATCGCACCATTGCTGTCGACGGCCCGCCCGTGAAAGCCGCTTTTGATGCCGCCGGCAATCCCACACAAGCCGCCCTTGGTTTTGCCAAGAAAAATGGCGTGGATATTTCTGCCATCGACAAGAGCGGCGAGAAGCTGCGCTTTGTAAAAGAGCAGAAGGGCGAAGCTGCCACAGCATTGCTGCCCAGCATCGTCGCGCAGTCCCTGAATGATCTGCCCATCCCCAAGCGCATGCGCTGGGGCGCTTCGCGCGTGGAATTCGTGCGCCCCACGCAGTGGCTGGTGATGTTGTTTGGCGATGATGTCGTCGATGCTGAAATCCTGACGCAGAAAGCCGGCCGTGATTCGCGCGGCCATCGCTTCCATGCCAATAACGCCGTGCGTATTTCCGCTCCCGCAAATTATGCCGAAGACCTGCGCGCTGCCCGTGTGCAGGCTGACTTTGCCGAACGCCGTGCCGTGATCCTGGAAAAAGTACAGGCGCTGGCCGCCAAGGAAAACGGCAAGGCCATCATCCCCGAAAGCCTGCTGGATGAAGTGACGGCTCTGGTCGAATGGCCCGTCCCGTTGGTGTGCTCCTTTGAAGAACGCTTCCTCGCCGTGCCGCAGGAAGCGCTGATTTCCACCATGCAGGACAACCAGAAATATTTTTGCCTGCTGGATGCGAACGGCAAGCTGCTGCCGCGCTTCATTACGGTCGCCAATATCGAAAGCACCAATCCTGAATATATTGTTGCCGGCAACGAGAAAGTGGTGCGCCCGCGTCTCACCGATGCCGAGTTCTTCTTCAACCAAGACAAGAAGAGCCCGCTTGAAACCCGCAACGAGCGTTTGAAGAATGTGGTCTTCCAGGCCCAGCTCGGCACTGTGTATGAAAAAGCCACGCGTGTTTCCAAGCTGGCAGGCGTGATTGCAGCGGCCATCGGTGCTGACAAGGCACTGGGTGAACGTGCCGGCCTGCTGTCCAAATGCGATCTCGCCACCGAAATGGTGGGCGAATTCCCCGAGCTGCAAGGCGTGGCTGGCTTCTATTACGCCACGCATGACGGCGAAGCGCCAGAAGTGGCGAAAGCGCTGGACGAGCAATACCAGCCGCGCTTTGCCGGTGATGCACTGCCGGCCGGAAAAATCGGTGCCGCCGTTTCCATCGCCGACAAAATCGACACACTCGTGGGCATCTTCGGCATCAATCAGCCGCCCACGGGCTCCAAAGATCCCTTTGCCCTGCGCCGCTCCGCCATTGGCCTGCTGCGCATCATCATTGAGAAGGGTCTGATTCTCGATGTGCAGGCACTCATCAATGGCGCCGTGAAGCAGTACGGCGAAAAGCTGGAAAACAAGAACACGGCCAGTGATGTGTTCGAATTCCTGCTGGGCCGCTATCGCGCCATGTATGAAGAGCAGGGCATCCGGCCTGAAGTGATTGCCGCCGTGCAGGCACAGCGTCCGGCCCAGCCTTATGATTTCGACCAGCGTGTTAAAGCCGTGGCGCATTTCGCCACACTGCCGGAAGCCGAAGCACTGGCCGCTGGCAACAAGCGTGTTTCCAATATCCTCGCCAAGGAAAGCGTGCCTGAAGGCGCTACGGTGAATGCCGCGCTGCTCTCGGAAAATGCAGAGAAAGCTCTCGCTGACGCCGTGGCAAAACTGGAAAGCGAATTGGCGCCACTGTTTGAAAAGCGTGAATACACGCCGGCACTGAACAAGCTGGCGGCGCTGCGTCCGCAGGTGGATGCCTTCTTCACCGACGTGATGGTGATGGCGGACGATGCCGCCGTGAAAGCCAATCGCCTCGCACTGCTCGCGCGATTGCGCTCGCTTTTCCTGCAAGTGGCCGATATCTCACTGCTGCAGGCCTGATACCGTGCCGCTGCGGTGGCACGGCTTTACTGGCATGACATTAGCTGGACTGGCGCCAAGGCTGGCGCTGGACGACAAGGCCGGCGAAATGATGACTATTGATTCACATACCAGCCGGCATTGAAGGATTTTACTTGTGTCTGCAATCCACGCCTTACGTTCCCTTATTTTCTATATCGGCTATGCCATCACTATGGTGCTGTTCAGCAGTATCGCCATGCTGGTCAGCCCTTTTTCCCGCCGTACTTCCATGCTTATCTGCACTAGCTGGTGCCAACTCGCCATCGTGTGGGCGCGTATCTGCTGCGGCATACGCTATGAAGTCATCGGGCGCGAAAACATTCCCGAAGGTGGCTGCGTGGTACTGGCCAAGCACCAGAGTGCCTGGGAAACCCTGATCGCCCAGCCGCTGTTTTACCCCGCCGCCACCGTGATCAAGCGCGAACTGCTGTGGATTCCTTTTTTCGGCTGGAGCATCAAGCTCTGCGATCCCATCGCCATAGATCGTGATGATGCCGGTGCCGCCCTCAAGGCCGTGGTGCGTGGCGGCACGCAGAAAATTGCCGAAGGCCGGCGCGTGGTGATTTTCCCCGAAGGCACACGCACCATGCCGGGTGATGAAAATCCGGATTATTCGGTGGGTGGCGCCATGCTGGCCACACAGGCAAAAGCCCTGGTGGTACCGGTGGCCATCAATTCCGGTGACTGCTGGCCACGCGGCACACTGATCAAGAAGCCCGGCCTCGTGCGTGTTGTGATAGGCAAGCCGATTGATGCCTCAGGCTACAAGGCCAAGGCGTTGAATACCGAAGTGCGCGACTGGATAGAAGGACAGATGCGGGATATCAGCCCGGCCTACAAGAAAACGGTTTGAGCGATTCCGCACAAGCGTCATCATTTCCCGGCAAGGGGAAACGGCATGCACGACGACATATTGAAGTCCATACGCGAGCAGCGGCTACACAAATGGGAGGCCTGGCAAACCCGTCTGGTGGTATGGACGGCAGCCCTGCTCACCGGGCTGGTCATCGTTGCCTTTTCCGAGCTCACAGACAACGCCATCCGTTTTTTCCTGAAGCAGGCCGATGCCCATGCCTGGTTACCGCTACTGACCCTGCCGCTGGGCGGCATGGGCGTGGTCTGGTGCACGCGGCGCCATTTTGCCGGTGCCGAAGGCAGCGGCATTCCGCAAGCCGTGGCCGCGCTGGAAGTACCGGCCCTGCGTGACCGCCTGTTGTCGCTACGCGTGGTAGCGGGAAAAATCGGCCTCGGTGCCATTGCGCTTGGCTGCGGTTTTTCCACGGGACGCGAAGGCCCTTGCGTGCAGGTGGGCGCCTCCCTCATGCACAGCGCGCGGCGCTGGCTGCCGGCCAATTCGCACGTCACTGCTTCGCAGCTCATCATCGCCGGCGGGGCGGCGGGCATTGCAGCGGCCTTCAATACGCCGCTGGCCGGCATTGTCTTCGCCATAGAAGAAATGAGCCGCGACTATGAACAGCGCAGCAGCAGCGTGGCCTTGGCCGCCATCGTCATCGCCGGCATCGCATCCATTTCCCTGCTGGGCAACCATACGTATTTCGGCCGCATAACGGTCAGCAATATCGACAGCCACATCATCGGCGCCGTCATTGCCTGCGGCTTGTTGTGCGGCATTGTTGGCGGCAGTTTCAGCCGTCTGCTCTGCGCCAGCGGGCGCCCTTGGCGTGGCCATCTTGGCAGACTGCGACGCCTGCATCCGCTGCTATTTGCCGGTCTTTGCGGCCTGCTGGTGGCGCTGCTCGGACTCGGCACGGACGGCTCAGTGTATGGCAGTGGTTACGCGCAAACGCAGGCGTTGCTGGAGCAGGGCGCCAGCCTGCCCTGGTATTACCCGCTGGCCAAAATCGGCGCCACCATGGCCTCCTGTTTCAGCGGCATTCCCGGTGGCATTTTTGCTCCCACGCTAGCCATAGGCGCCGGCATCGGCCACGACCTCGCGCCCGCCTTCCACACCGTGATGCCGGCAGCCATCCTCGCTCTGTGCATGACGGGATTTCTGGCTGCCGTGACCCAGGCGCCCATCACCTCTTTCATCATCGTGATGGAAATGATCGACGGCCACGAAATGGTCATCAGCCTGATTGCCGTGGCACTGATCGCGCGCCTGGTGTCGGGCCTGTTCAGTCGCCCGCTTTATGGCGTACTGGTGCACAACCTCCTGCAAGGGGCACCGGAAATGCAGGCCACCACACCAGCCGGCGAGGACAAGACCGGCACCTGAAAGCCGGGCCACCAGTTTTCAGGGCTTGGCGCGCTGTGCCCCCTGGGGGCAGGAATTTTCCTCCGCACTGGCGCTGTCACACGGAAACAGGGGTGAAGCGGCGGCCAAGATGGTAAAAATACGCACTGTCCGCCGCCGAGTATTTCCCATGCCTGTTGAAAGCCCTGTCATGCCGCGCCGCATCATGCTGGCGATTTTTCTGGGTGGCCTTTTCCTGCTGGGCTTCCAGGTCCTGCAACCCTTTCTCGTACCCGTGGCCTGGGCCGGCATCCTGGTTTACGTAACATGGCCGCTGTATCTGCGCCTGCGTACGCG
>JASLCO010000172.1 GCA_030146505.1 Moraxellaceae bacterium | reverse complement strand
AGCGCGGCACCACCGGCGCCACGGCGCGGCAGTTGCTGCCGGAACAACTGGGCCACGGCATGAAAATCCGGATGCACATAACCTTCCATCATGACTCTGCTCCTCCTGCTCGAGACAAAAGCCCGGGGGGCTCATTGATGTTTTCCTGAAGTGCCGGCTGGTTTAGCACGGGAGCCCCCGCTAGGCTATGGCACAACTTCCGAGCCAGACCGTCATCACTGTGCCCTCCCCCCGCATCACTCTGTATCTGCTGCCGCTGGCCACTCTCGCCGCCATGTTTCTGGCCCTGGCCTGGGGCAGCGGCGATCTCGGCCCCATGGCCAGCGAGGTGCTGTGGCAGCTGCGTCTGCCACGCGTACTGCTGGCCGCATTTACCGGCGCCACCCTCGCCCTCTCCGGCCTGCTGCTGCAGGATTTTTTCCGCAATCCGCTGGTAGAGCCTGGCCTGTTGGGCGTTTCCGCTGGAGCGGGTCTCGCGGCTGTGCTGGTGATTTCGTTGGGAGTCAGCAGCTTCTGGCTGTTGCCCCTGGCGGCCTTTGCCGGCGCCCTCGCCACACTCGCCCTGGTGCTGGCCATGGGCCGTCGCCTTGGTGCAGGCAATGCCGAGCTGCTTCTTGTAGGCGTCGCCATCAATGCCCTGGCCGCGGCCCTTGTTAATCTCCTGCTCAGCTTTGGCGACAATACCGTGCTGCGCAGCGCCAGCTTCTGGCTTATGGGCAGTTTTGCCCAGGCCAACAGCACACTGCTGATGATTTCGGCCGGCATTCTCTTGCTGACCTTGGCACGACTCTGGCAGCAGCAGCGCGCTCTGGATGTCTGGCAGCTGGGAGAAGGCGAGGCCGCGCATCTGGGTCTCGATATCACCCTTTTCCGCCGTGAAATTCTTTTGCTTTCGGCCCTGCTCGTCGCACTTGCCGTCGCGCAATCCGGCGGCATTGCCTTTGTCGGCCTGCTGGCCCCGCATATGGCAAGACGTCTCGGCTTTACGCGTCACCGGCAATTGCTGCCAGCCAGTCTTTTTCTCGGCGCGACTCTGGCCGTGCTCGCCGACTGGCTAGCACGCAGCCTGATTGCGCCGCTGGAATTGCCCGTGGGCGTGCTCACCGCACTTCTTGGTGCTCCCGCCTTCCTGCTGCTTTTCCTGCAGGGGCGCCGATCATGATCACGCTAGCCCATCTGCATTGCCGCCTGCACGACGCCACTCTGCTGCAGGACATCAATCTCACCTTGAACAATGGCGCGATTGCGCTGGTTGGCCCCAACGGCGCCGGCAAATCCACGCTGCTGAAATTGCTGGCCGATGGTGGCCGTCATTTCAGCGCCGCCAGCATCAGTGGCTATATCCGGTTGCAGGATAATGACTTGCGCAAAATGCCAGCCGACCAGCTGGCCCGCCGTCGCGCTTTTCTGCCGCAGCAACACACCGACACGCTGCAACTCTCCGTGGGTGAAATCCTGGAGCTTGCTGCCTGGCCGCATGGCAATGCCGTCTTGCCGGCTTCGCTGCGCCAGCAGGCTCTGGGTATCTGGCAGCTGAGCACACTGGAAAAGCGCAGCTATGCCGGACTTTCCGGCGGCGAGCGCCAGCGCGTGCAACTGGCCCGTACCTGGCTGCAGATACGCCAGCATGAAAACGCCGCCGAGAGAATCTGGCTCTTGGACGAGCCGCAGAATGCCCTGGACCTGCCCCACCAGCAGGCCCTGCAAAAGCAGTTGCGTGCAGAAGCGGAGAGCGGCGCCCTTGTCGTCTTCTCCACCCATGACATCAATTTCGCCATGCACACGGCAGAGCGCGTCGTCATCCTGCGTGAAGGCCGCCTGCATGCCGATGCCGGCAGTTCGGCCATTGCCGATCCCGCGCTTTTGCAGGATGTTTTCGGCGTGCATTTCACCCGCCTCGTCAATCCGGCCGATCAGAGCATCTGGCTGGTAACGGGCCACAACACCCACACGAGCTCTCGCCTGCCATGAGTCTTTTCGCCAGCAAGCAATTCACCGCCGACAACCTGCGCTCAGGCCTTGAAGCCCAGGGCTATGTCGCCTCCGACAATATCGCCCTCACGCTTTTCCTCGCTGCCCAGCTGGAAAAACCCATTCTGGTGGAAGGCCCTCCTGGTGTCGGCAAGACCGAACTCGCCAAGGCCGCCAGCAAGCTTTTCAATCTCGAGCTGATACGCCTGCAGTGTTATGAAGGCCTGGATGAGAGCAAGGCACTGTATGAATGGAAATACGGCAAGCAGCTGCTTTACACACAGGTACTGAAAGAACAGCTGGGCGACATCCTGCGTGGCGCACAAGGTCTTTCCGAATCTGTGGAGCGTCTGCACCAGTTCGGCGATATTTTTTACTCCAAGGAGTTTCTGGAGCCGCGTCCGCTCTTGGCCGCGCTGGAGACCGAGCCCGGTGCTGTGCTGCTTATCGATGAAATCGACAAGGCCGATCAGGAGTTCGAAGCTTTTTTGCTGGAACTGCTTTCCGATTATCAGGTGTCGGTGCCGGAAATCGGCACAGTGAAAGCGAAAAGCACGCCTCTGGTCCTGCTCACCAGCAATAACCAGCGTGAGCTTTCCGATGCCCTGAAACGCCGCTGCCTGCATCTCTATATTCCCTATCCGGATGCCGCGCTGGAGCGCCGCATCCTGGCTTCGCAAGTACCGGACCTGCCGGAAAAACTGCGCACACCGCTGATCGATTTTGTGCAGGCCCTGCGCCAGCAGGATTTGCGCAAGGTGCCCGCCATCAGCGAAACCCTGGACTGGGCCCGTACCCTCCTGCTGTTGCATGTGGATGTGCTGGACGCGAAATGGGTGGAAAAAACCCTGGCCGTGCTGCTCAAGCATCAGGACGATGTGCTGCGCATACAGGAAGAGCTGCCGAAAATCCTGGGCCGCAAGCGCTGAGCGCAGCATATGGACCGCAAGCTCACGGAATTCGTCTCCCTGCTGCGCCGCAACGGCCTGCCGGTATCCCCCCCGGAAGTGCAGGATGCCGCCACGGCCATCACCCTGGTGGGTTATGCCGATCGCGGACAATTCCATGATGCCCTCGCCAGCACCCTGGCCAAGAGCACAACACACAGCGCCGTTTTTGATCGCTGCTTTGACAGCTTTTTCCGTTTCTCCAGCGCTCCTGCAGAAAATGCCGCGGCTGAAAATGCAGACTCGCCCCGCAATAGCCCTGAATTTTTCGGACAGGGCCAAGGCGGTGGCAGTGGTGGCCAAGGTTCGGGCGGCGGCCAAGGGCAGCCGATACCCGGTATTACACCTTCAGAATTGGGTGAGCAATTACTGGCCAATGTCGAAAGCGAGTTGGCCACCGCCATGGCACAAGCTGTAGAGACTGCCAATCTGGCAGCGATACGCGTCACCACGCAGCGCGGTCTTTTTGGTCGTCGCATCCTCATGGCCATGGGGCTCGCCGAGCTGGAGCGCGAACTCAGCGAGCTGGATGCTTCGTCACTGCCTGCCGCGGCACAACGGGCTGCCGGCCTGCGCACAGCGCGTGACCGCTTGCGCGGCCGTGTACGCGAAACCGTGGACCGTTATTTCCAGCTCTCGCGCGAAAACAATCGCGATGCCGTGATGCGTGAAGTGGATTTCGCCCTCCTGCGTGAATTCCGCGATGTGGAGACCGTGATACGGCGCATGGCACGCAAGCTCATCACCCTGCACCGCCGTCGCGAGAAGCTGGCCGCCCGCGGCCTGCTGGATGTGCGCGCCACCCTGCGCCACAACCTTTCGCATGATGGCGTGCTCATCAACCCCTACTGGCGGCGCGTGCGCAAGGACAAGCCGCGCGTCATCGCTGTTTGCGATGTCAGCCGCTCGGTCAGCCAGCATGCGCGCTTCCTGCTGCTCTTTCTCTACAGCCTGCAGGAAGTGATTCCGCGTCTGCGCAGTTTTGCTTTTTCCTCCTCGCTGCATGAAGTCACACCGTTGTTCGAGAAAATGGAAACGGCGGACGCCATAGAAGCCGTGATGGACCGCTACGGCATGGGCAGCACGGACTACGGCCGCGCCTTTGTCGATCTGGAAAGGCTGGCACTAAACGATATCGACAAGCGCACCACCCTCATCATCCTGGGCGACGCCCGCAACAATAACGGCGAGGCGCGCCTGGACCTGCTGCGCGAATTCCATCTGCGCGCCAAGCAGGTGATCTGGCTCAATCCCGAGGCCATGAACCGCTGGGGCAGCGGCGATTCGGAAATGCTGCGCTACCAGAGCGCCTGCACCCGCAGCCATACCTGCCGCAATCTGGCCGAGCTGGAACGTATCGTCGACCGCCTGCTCAAGACCGCCTAACCCCCCTCCAGACAAGAACCAATCAGTCAGAACGGCTGCTTGAAATATTAAATTAGCCTCCATATAGTTAGCCTACTAATTATTAGGCAGATACCAAAATGGCAGACGGTAAAGAAAAGATCGGCCATCTCATGAAAGGCATCATGAAGAAATGGCGCGTCGTCCTCGACGCCCGCCTGGCCGGCCTTGGCATGTCGGATGCGCGCTGGCAGTGCCTCATGCATCTGGGTCGCGCCGACGGACCGCTGGCACAGGTGGAACTGGCCGAAGCCATCGGCATCACCCCGCCCTCGCTGGTGAAGCTGCTGGACCGGCTGGAAGAGGATGGCTGGGTGCAGCGCCTGCCCGAGCCCCAGGATCGCCGCGCCAAGCGCGTTGGTCTCACGCCCAAGGCAGAGCACATGGTGCAACGTATCGAACAGGAAGCGCGCACCTTGCGCGATGAAATATGGAAAGGAATCTCCTCCAGCGAACGCCAGATTTTCCTGCAGGTGCTGGAGCGCCTGGACCAGCGCATGGATGCCATCCCCCTCCACCCTTCCCTTGAAGGTGAGCTGTCATGACGCAGTCAGAAACCCATTTCGATGTTGCCGCCGCCACAGACCGGGCCTTCGTGACGAAAAAGAAATTCACGCCCCTGCATTTCGGCATGGCCGCCGGGCTTGTTGCCGTCGCCGTGGCCACCTATTTCCTGTTTTTTGCGGCCAGTACAGTGAGCACCGACAACGCCTACGTGAACGGACCCGTAGTGGACGTGACAGCCCAGGTGTCCGGTCCCGTCGCGCAGATTGCCGTGCATGACAATCAGCAGGTGAAAGCCGGCGACCTGCTCCTGCTGATTGATCCCCGCCCCTTCCAGATCGCGCTTGACCAGGCTGTCGCCAATCTCGCGCTGGCCCGGCAGGGCGTGAGCCAGGGCAATGCCGCCGTCGCGGCCGCCCAGGCCGATGTGCAGCAGGATCGCTCCGAACTGGCGCAGGCCCGGTCCGATGCCGGCCGCGTGCATGAACTCGCTCCCAAGGGCTACCTCTCGCACCAGGACCTGGAAAAAGCCGACACGGCCGTGAAAACGGCCGAAGCCGAACTCAACTCATCGATTGCCAAGCTCGAACAGGCCCGTGCCCAGCTCGGCCGGGCCGGCGACGACAATGAAAACGTGAAAGCGGCGCAGGCGGCGGTGGAATCGGCTCAGCTCAAGCTGGACTACACGCACATTACCGCCCCCTATGACGGCACCGTGAGCAATCTCAGCCTGCAACCCGGCGCACTGGTACAGGCCGGCGTACCGCTCTTCGCCCTGATCGGCAACGGTGAAGTCTGGGTAGACGCCAACTTCAAGGAAACCCAGTTCAAGAAACTGCGCCCCGGCCTCAAGGCAGAAGTGAGCGTGGACATGTACCCGGGCCGCACCTTCCATGGCGTGGTGGACAGCATCAGCGGTGGTTCCGGCACAGCCTTTTCCCTGCTGCCGCCGCAGAACGCCACCGGCAACTGGGTGAAAGTGACGCAGCGCGTACCCGTGAAAATCCGCATCACGGATGCCGATGCAAAGATGCCGTTGCGCATCGGCACCAGTTCGGATGTGAAGGTTTTTTTAGAGTGAGTGTTTAAGTCCCTCCCCCTCGCGGGGAAGGGCTGGGGAGAGGGGGAACAAGTCAAAAGAGTTCGCGGCTGAAGCCGCTCCTACAAAATGAACAAAGCCCCGTAGGAGCGGCTTCAGCCGCGAACGCACCTCCCTTGCACAAGCCGCTGGCAAAACCACGACTCATCCCGCAGCAGCAAGCCCTCGTTTCACATAGCCAACTACAAAGACCAAAGAAAATGGCCGCTCAACTGAATTCCAGCCAGCGCTTCTTCCTCACCGTCGCCGTCATGGCCTCCACCGTGATGCAGGTGCTGGACACCACCATCGTCAATGTCGCCCTGCCACAGATGCAGGGCGAGCTCGGCGCCTCGCCCGACCAGATCAGCTGGGTGCTGACCAGCTATCTCGTGGCCTCGGCCATCATGATGCCGCTCACCGGCTTTTTCTCTGACCGCATAGGCCGCAAGAAATACCTGTTGATCAGCATCGGCGGCTTTGTCATCGCCTCCATGCTTTGCGGCATTGCACAGAACATCACCGAGATCGTGCTCTTCCGCATTCTGCAGGGCATGTTCGGTGCCGCGCTCGTGCCACTGGCGCAGGCCATCATGGTGGATACCTATCCGCTGGAAGAACGCGCGCGCGCCATGTCCATCTGGGGCATGGGCGTGATGGTGGGCCCGATTGCCGGCCCTACGGTTGGCGGCTGGCTGACGGAAACGCTCGACTGGCGCTGGACCTTTTTCATCAATCTGCCCGTGGGCATTCTCTCGCTCATCCTGGCCATGCGTTATGTGCCGGATACGGAAAAACGTCTGCGCAAAATGGACTGGACCGGTTTTGTTTTACTCGGCCTCGCCATTGGCGGTCTGCAGTATTTCCTGGACCGCGGCAATGGCGACGACTGGTTCAGCAGCACCGGCATCACCATCGCCGCCATTGTCGGCACCGCCGGCTTTGTGCTTTTTCTCTGGCACAGCCTGCGCGGTCGCGAACATCCGCTTTTTTCGCTGAAGATTTTTGCCGACCGCAATTTCGTGACTGCCTCCATCGTCATCACGGCACTGGGCTTCGGCATGTACGGCGCCATGGTGCTGCAGCCCACCATGCTGGAAGGCCTGCTCGCCTATCCCACGGCCACGGCGGGCCTCGTGATGGCACCGCGCGGCATTGCCAGCATGGCCAGCATGCAGATGGTGAGCGGCCTCATGAAACGCTTTGACGCACGCTGGATCATCATGGCCGGCATGTTCCTGAGTGCGCTGGGCAATTACATGTGCACGCAGTTCAGCCTGGATGTCTCGGCCTGGCAGATCGTGGTGCCTTCGCTGCTGCAGGGTTTCGGCCTTGGCCTCATGATGGTGCCGCTGACCACGATTGCACTCTCCACCATGGCGCCGAAACTGATTCCGGATGCCTCCGGCGTGTACAGCCTGCTGCGCACCATAGGCTCGTCCATGGGCATTGCGCTGGTGAGCACGATCTATTCGCGGGAAACGCAGATGAACTGGCAGACGCTGGGCAGCGGCATACAGCCCTTCAACCGCAACCTGCAGGATTACCTGCTGCATTTGCCCGGGGCTTCCACCGGCAGTGCCGCCGGCGTCGCACAGATTGTCAGCGAGCTGTCGCATCAGGCGGCCATGGTGGCCATGGTGAATGCCTACTGGTGGATCACGGCCAGTTTCGTGCTCATGCTGCCGCTGGTTTTCCTGCTGAAACCGCTGGGCAAGGGGGCCAAACCGGCGGAAATCAGCGAATGAGGAAAGGCGTTGGCACCTTGCCAACTGGCGCCTGCCCCTGCCAGGGGCCTGAATTTTCACCTGCAAATGGAATCGCCATGCCCTTGTTCTTTTCATGAAAAAAGCACGCAGATGCGGGCTTTTTCTTGAGCGCGGCAAACTCAGTCAGTAACGGCCAGAATCTGCTTGAACAGCGCCTTCTGTTCTTCGCTGGGACGGGCCGTCTGCATGGCCATCAGCTTGCTCATGTCGCCTTCCAGCTTGATCTGGCCGCTCATGAAGCCCTGCATGCCGGCAGCCTGGTCGCCCTCAAGGAAAATCTTGCGCAGCAGGTCGGCAGGCAGCGTCAGCTTGGTGGGGGCAGCCACATGGCCCTGCTGGAAATTGCCGCCATTCAGGGCGATGTCCACATTGCCCTGGGGCAGGCCGGTCACGGTGAGGTTCAGCGCCAGGCTGGCGAGTGCCGGCGGCACATTCAGGTTGCCGGCGGCGGCAGTCAGTTCAGCAACCTTGGCAAACCATTCTTCAGACAGGAAAGCGGCCATGTTCTATCTCCAGATTTCAATATCGTTTCTTGTGGTGGACCGGCACATGCCGGCCGCAGGCTCTTCGCGGCAGGCATGAACGGCGATTACAAGGCAGAACCTCCGCCTGTGCCTCGCATCCCTGCTGGAAGCGAGCCCCGTACCCTACAAGAGGCCTCCGGGGCTGGCAATAACCGATTGGACCGCAATTTGCTGACATTTCCGCTCAGTCCGGCGACCTGCGAAAAACACCGGGCCACGTTAACGGAGCGTTTTTTCAGGGGGATTACAGACATGACCTCCTTGCCTTCCTGAGCCGTCGTTCCGGCAAAGGCCGGAACCCATGATGCGGTGAAGAAATCACCGGCGCAGGGATCCCGCCCTGCGCCGGGATGACGAAGTCCTTTTAAAGGAAATCAAGGATATAAATCCTTTTTTACCAGCCCCGCCTTCAGTTGAGGTCGTAGCCGCGCTCGTTGTGCAGCACGAGATCCAGGCCTTCGGTCTCGTGCCCTTCGGCCACGCGCAGTCCGGCCGTGAGCCTGGCCGTCAGCCGCAAGAGGCCCCAGGTCATCACGGCGGTATAAGTGGCCGTGGCCAGGATGCCGAGCAGTTGCACGCCAAGCTGCTGTGCAATGCTGCTGTTGCCGGCCCCGAAGCCCATGCCGCTGAATACCCCCAGTTGCGGTGCGCAGAAAATGCCCACCAGGAAGGTGCCGAGAATGCCGCCAACGCCATGCACGGGGAACACGTCCAGCGAATCATCGATCTGCAGGGTGCGCTTGATGAAATGCGTCATGTAGAAGCAGACCAGCCCCGCCGCAAGACCTATCACCAGCGCTCCTGCCGGTCCCACCGAGCCCGATGCCGGCGTGATCGTGCCGAGCCCCGCCACCATGCCGGTAACGATGCCCAGTACCGAGGGCTTGCCGAATTTCTTCCATTCCAGCGCCGTCCACATCAGGGCGCCGGCCGAAGCGGAGATATGCGTGGCCACCAGCGCCATGCCGGCCGAGCCGTTGGCGGCAAGTGCCGAGCCGGCATTGAAACCGTACCAGCCGACCCAGAGCATGCCGGCCCCTATCACCGTCATGGTCATGTTGTGGGGAGGCATGGCAACGCGGCCAAAACCCTTGCGCGGCCCCAGCACGATGGCTGACACCAGCGCCGCCACACCGGCCGTGATGTGCACCACGGTGCCACCGGCATAGTCGAGCAGGCCCATGCGTTGCAGGAAACCGCCACCCCAGACCCAGTGGCACACCGGAGCGTAGACCAGCACGCTCCAGAGCAGGCTGAAGAGCAGCATGGCGGAAAACTTCATGCGCTCGGCAAAGGCTCCGATGATGAGGGCCGGGGTGATGATGGCGAAGGTCATCTGGAAGGCGGCAAACAGGATTTCCGGGATGTCGCCGCTCAGGCTGTCACGCCCCACGCCCTGGAAAAAGGCTTTGGAAAGGCCGCCGATGACGGCATTCATGGCACCGCCGTCGCTGAAGGCCAGGGAATAAAGGCCGGCCATCCAGAGCAGGGAAACAGTGGCCGCAATGGCGAAGCACTGCATGAGCACGGACAGCACATTGCGCGAGCGCACGAGGCCGCCGTAGAAAAGGGCCAGGCCCGGCAAGGTCATGAACAGCACCAGCGCGGTGGCCGTGAGCACCCAGGCGGTATTGCCGGGGTTCAGGGAAGAAGCGGATGTTTCGGCAAAGGCAGGCGCAGAAAAGGCAAACAGCAGCACAAGGCTGCTGCAAACACGACGTTGCAGCATGGAAATCCCCACGATTTCGGAAGTTCAGATCAGGTACGCGCCTCAGATGGCGTCGTCGTTGGTCTCGCCGGTGCGTATGCGCACGACCTGGATCAGGTCGCTGACGAAAATCTTGCCGTCGCCGATCTTGCCGGTGCCGGCGGCCTTCATGATGGCCTCTATGGCCAGTTCCACCTGGTCGTCACGCACGGCCAGCTCGAGCTTGACCTTGGGCACGAAGTCGACCACGTATTCCGCACCACGATAGAGCTCGGTATGGCCCTTCTGGCGGCCAAAGCCCTTGACCTCGGTTACGGTCAGGCCGGTCACGCCAATGTCGGAGAGGGCTTCGCGGACGTCATCCAGCTTGAAGGGCTTGATGACCGCAGCAATCATCTTCATTGATAACCTCTTGATATGTATTTGGATTCAAGGTGCTTGCCCAGCGCAGGCTCGTGGGGGGACCCGAGGGAGGGAAAGCGCCGGAGAGCATACCCCGGCCGCCGTCACCCGCAAGCCCTGTTTTCGCACACGATCCGCTCCCGCTCCTGCAGCAGGCACCTAAAACGGG
>JASLCO010000171.1 GCA_030146505.1 Moraxellaceae bacterium | reverse complement strand
AAGGCTGACGAAGTGCAGCAGCTGAAGTACGCCGTGCTGAACACGGCCCACGCTTTCGGCAAGACCGCGACTTTCATGCCCAAGCCCATGGTTGGCGACAACGGTTCCGGCATGCACGTGCACATGTCCATCTCCAAGGATGGCAAGAACCTGTTCGCGGGTGACGAGTACGCCGGCCTGTCCGAACTGGCCCTGTACTGCATCGGCGGCATCATCAAGCACGCCCGCGCGCTGAATGCCATCACCAACCCGTCCACCAACTCCTACAAGCGTCTGGTGCCGCACTACGAAGCCCCGATCAAGCTGGCCTACTCCGCCCGCAATCGTTCCGCTTCCATCCGTATTCCCTACGTGAGCAGCCCCAAGGGTCGTCGTATCGAAGCCCGCTTCCCGGATCCCACTGCCAACCCCTACCTGGCCTTCGCCGCTCTGCTGATGGCTGGTCTGGACGGTATCCAGAACAAGATCCACCCGGGCGAAGCCGCCAGCAAGAACCTCTACGACCTGCCGCCGGAAGAAGACGCACTGGTGCCGACCGTGGCCGAAAACCTGGAGACGGCCATCGCCGCCCTCAAGGCCGACCACGACTTCCTGCTCAAGGGTGGCGTGTTCACCAAGGAAATGCTGGAAGCCTATATTGAGCTCAAGACCGAAGAGGCCCGTCTGGTCAGCATCCAGGTGCACCCGATCGAGTTCGATCTGTACTACAGCTGCTGAGTTCGTCCTGCTGATCCAGGACCGGAATGGGCGGCCCAGCCGCCCACGCCACAAAAAAGCCCGCTTTTGCGGGCTTTTTTGCATTTTGGTATCCGGGTATTCGCAGCGGGCTTGCCAAGGGGATAAGCTCCGGGACTCTTATTGCTCTGGAGTCTGGCTCATGTCCCTGCGTCGCATTTTTCTGGCGTTCATGGCCATGCTGGCTTTTTCGACGGCCGAAGCCGATGTCTACCGCTACATCGACAGCAACGGCAATCTCGTGCTGACCGACACCCCGCCCAAGGACAAGGCGGGCGCCGCGCAGGCCGAAAAGATAGAAACCAAACCCATCATGACGGTGCCGGCCTTCCCCGGCAGCCGTCGCGCTGCCGACGCGCCGGCACCCCGCAAGGCGGCCAGTGTCGGCTACGAGGTGGTGATACAGAGCCCCGAGCCCGGTGCCACCTTCCAGAAAAACGCCGAGGAGGCCATTCCGGTGGCGGTCAGCGTTTCGCCTTCCGTGGCCAACGGCCATCGTCTGGTGTATCTGCTGGACGGACAGGAGCAGGGCGGCGCCATCGGTTCCTTGTCCTCGGGCAATTTTGATCGCGGCACGCACCGGCTGGAGGTGAGGGTGCTGGACGAGGCCGGCGCCGTGCTGTCCAGGGCGGCTGTCGAGTTCAACATCCAGCAGACCAGCGCGCTGGGACCTGCGGCCTCCAAACCCAAGCCCAAGTGATGACGAGGGCTGTATTTGCCCGGCCATCGCTCTACCATGAGCCGCCCCTTTTCAGGGGCGGTTTGCATTCCGCGGGCCTTGAATTTGTTGGGTATATAGTTCGGCAACGATGGCAGAGGGCGCATGACAGACAGCATTCTGGTAACGGGTGGCGCCGGCTTCATCGGTTCCGCCTTCGTGCTGCACTGGTTGCAGACGCAACCGGGTCGCGTGCTCATCGTCGACAAGCTGACCTATGCCGGCAACCGGCAAAACCTGCAGGCGGCCGATGCCTCAAGGCATGAGCTGGTGCAGGCCGACATGGGCGATACGGTCGTGGTCAGTGCATTGCTGGCGCGGCACCGGCCGGCTGCCGTGCTGAATTTTGCGGCGGAAAGCCATGTCGACCGCGCCATCCATGGCCCGGCAGATTTCATCCGGACCAATGTAATGTCCACCTTCCACCTGCTGGAGGCGGTGCGCCATTACTGGTCTGCGCTGCCTGCCATGGCGCGTGGAAGTTTCCGTTTCCTCCAGGTTTCCACGGACGAAGTGTTCGGCAGCCTGCCGCCGGAAGGGGCAGCCAGCACGGAAGGCAGCGTCTACCAGCCCAATAATCCGTATTCCGCCTCCAAGGCCGCCGCCGATCATCTGGTGCGGGCCTGGCACCACACCTACGGCCTGCCGGTGCTGACCACGCACTGCTGCAACAACTACGGCCCGCGCCATTTTCCGGAAAAACTCATTCCGCTGGTGATACTGAAGGCGCTGCAGGGCGAACCGCTGCCGGTATATGGCGACGGCCGCCAGATTCGCGACTGGCTTTTCGTGGACGATCACTGCGCGGCCATCAGCCGCATCCTCGCTGCCGGCATTCCCGGTGAGACCTACAACATCAGCAGTGGCCAGGAGCAGAAAAACATCGATGTGGTGCGGGCGGTCTGCGCCTTGCTGGACGAGTTGTCCCCTCGTGCCGACGGCAAATCCTACGGTGCGCAGATCGCCTTCGTGCCGGACCGTCCCGGCCATGATCGCCGTTACGCACTGGACGCCGGTCGCCTGCGGCGGGAGCTGGGATGGCAGCCGCAAGAGGATTTTGCCAGTGGCCTGCGCAAAACCGTGCAGTGGTTCCTGGAGCATCCGGAGTGGCTGGCCGCCGCGCGAGACCGGCTGACAGACGGCCCGGAAAAGCTGCCAGGCGACCCGGGAAAAAAGTGCAGCGGGAGCCGGCAATGAAAGGCATCGTGCTCGCCGGTGGTTCGGGAACGCGCCTTTATCCGCTCACCTGCGCGGTCTCCAAGCAACTGCTGCCGGTCTATGACAAGCCGATGGTGTATTACCCGCTGTCCGTGCTGATGCTGGCCGGCCTGCGGGAGGTGCTGCTGATTTCCACGCCGCAGGACCTGCCGGCCTACCAGCGCCTGCTGGGCGACGGCTCTTCCTTCGGCCTGTGCCTGCAATACGCCGCGCAGCCAGAGCCCGGTGGCATTGCACAGGCCTTCCTGATTGCCGAGGAATTCCTGGCCGGCGACAGTGTCTGCCTCATCCTGGGCGACAATATTTTCTATGGCCAGCATTTCACCGAAAAATTGCAGCGTGCTGCCGGTCAGGCCGGCGGCGCGACGATTTTTTCCTATGAAATCCGCGATGCCAGCCGCTTTGGTGTCATCGAATTCGATAACGATGACAGGCCGGTCGGCATCGAGGAAAAGCCGGTGCACGCAAAATCCGGCCATGCCGTCACCGGGCTTTATTTTTACGACAGCCGCGTTGTTGCGATGGCAAAAAGCATCAGGCCATCGGCGCGTGGCGAGCTGGAAATCACCGATATCAACAATGCCTATCTGCAGCGCGGCGAATTACGTGTGGAAAAGCTGGGACGGGGTTTTGCCTGGCTGGATGCCGGCACGCACGAAAGCCTGCTGGAAGCCTCGCTCTATGTGCAGGCCATAGAGCGCCGGCAGGGGCTCAAGGTGGCCTGCCTGGAAGAAATCGCGTTCAACCAGGGCTGGCTCGCGCGCGAGGCACTGCTTGCGCAAGCGGGAAAGCTGCAGAAAACCGAGTACGGCCAGTACCTCCTGCGGCTGGCAGGAGCGGTTTCGTGAAAGTGCAGGCGGGTGTGATTCCGGATGTGCTGCTGCTGGAGCCCCGGGTGATGGCGGATGAGCGTGGCCATTTCATGGAAGTCTTCAATGCCGGTGTGTTTGCGGCGCTGACCGGCCTGCAACGCCATTTCATGCAGGACAACCATTCCTTTTCACAGGCCGGCGTGTTGCGCGGCCTGCATTACCAGTTGCGGCATCCTCAGGGAAAACTGGTCCGCGTGGTGGCAGGGGCCGTTTTTGATGTGGCCGTGGATCTGCGGCGTTCTTCACCGACCTTCGGCCGCTGGCAGGGCACGGTGCTGTCGGCGGAAAACCGCCTGATGCAATGGATTCCCGAAGGGTTTGCCCATGGCTTCCTGGTGCTCTCCGATACGGCCGATGTGCTCTACAAAGTCACCGACCGCTACGATCCCGAGTCGCAGCGCAGCCTGCGCTGGGATGATGCGGACATCGGCATCGAGTGGCCGCTGGATGGCCGCCTTCCCCGCTTGTCTGCGCGTGACCGGCAGGCGCCTGTCTTGCGCCATGCCGAGACATTTGCGTGAAAATCCTGTTGACGGGCGCCAGTGGCCAGCTGGGTGCGGAATTGCAGCGCAGCCTGCCGGTGCTGGGCGAGGTGCTCGCACCGGATTCCCGTCGTTTCAATCTCGCCCGGCCTGAAAGCATGGTGCAGCTGCTGCGCGAATGGCGGCCGCAACTGGTGGTGAATGCGGCGGCTTATACCGCCGTCGACCAGGCCGAAAGCGAGCCGGCCATCGCCATGGCGATCAACGCCCGTGCCCCCGGCGTGCTGGCCGGGGAATGCCGGCGCCTGGATGCCACGTTGCTGCACTTCTCGACCGACTATGTGTTTGATGGCCTCCAGTCGCACCCCTATGCCGAAAACGATGTGCCCTTGCCGCTGAATGTTTATGGCCGCAGCAAGCTGGCCGGCGAAGCGGCGATACGCGAAGCGGGTTGTCGCCATCTCATCCTGCGCAGCGGCTGGTTTTATGGTCGTGGTCAGGGCTTTGTTTCCCGCATGGCGCAATCGCTGGCCACGCAACAGGAGGTGGCGGTGGTCGACGATCAGTCCGGAACGCCATGCTGGACGCGCTGGCTGGCCGAGACGGCAAGCGCCCTGCTGGCTTCGCGGAATTGTCGTGAGTGGCCGGCCGACAGCTCGCTCTACCACCTGGCGCCGGCCGGCTTCGCCAGTCGTTACGAGCTGGCGCTGGCCATACGGGAGTTGTCGGGCGCGCAGGGCATGCCCCGCCCCGTCCCGTCCTCGGCCTTTCCCTTGCCGGCTCAGCGCCCCGGCAATTCCCGCCTGGATTGTTCACGTGTGGAGGCAGACTTCGGCCTGGCCCGTCCCCACTGGCGGGAGCTGCTGGCCGCTTACCTGGAAACCCTGCCGGCATGAGCCGGCGTGGCGTTAGTTGCCTGTCATTCGTTGAGGCCCCTGCGGTGCAGTGATACCGTAACTGCCGATTCGCAAGGGCGGCGGGACTTGAAAAAACATGCGGGGCTTTCAGCCTGGCATGCCGCATCCCGGCAAGCGTGCCGTCATGATTTTCCTGCGGCATCACTCCTTCTTCTCCTGCCGGCCCGGGCCTTGCGGACAGCATCGTGCGCAACCTTGGGCCGGCAGCCATGGCCTGAGATTGTCATGCTGGATGTTTCTTCTGCGGAGGTAATGGCGGCCATGCCCGCCCGGCTGCATGACGTGCCGTCGGCATGTGCGGATTCACCCGAATGCCAGCGTCTTTTTTTCCTGAGTGATTATGCGCTGGCACAGTTGCGGCGGCGGCCCGAATGGCTGGCCGGCTTGCGGATGGATGAGGCGCCTGTTGACTGGGCGCGCCGTGTCGAAGCTGCCGTGGCAGAGCCTGGGTCGGAGGCGGATTTCATGCGCCGGCTGCGCGATTGTCGCCAGCAGGCCATGCTGGACTGGCTGCTGCGTGATGTGAACGACCGGGTGGGCGTTGCTGATCTGACGCGTGAGCTTTCCTGTTTTGCTGATGCGGCCATTGCGGCCGCCCTGCATTACGCCGGTACGGAGCTGAAGGCCGTGCATGGCGAGCCAGTGGGTGAGGAGTCCGGCCAGCCGCAGCAGCTTTGCGTGATCGCCATGGGCAAGCTGGGAGCCGGCGAGCTCAATCTTTCCTCGGACATCGATCTTATCTTCACCTATCCCGAAGCCGGTGAAACCACGGGCCCCCGTGTCATTTCCAACCAGGAATTCTTTGTCCGGCTCGGGCAGAAAATCGTTCATTTGCTCGATACCGTGACAGAAGACGGTTTTGTTTTCCGGGTCGACATGCGCCTTCGTCCCTGGGGGGACGGCTCTGCCATGGCATCGTCGTTTTCCGCGATGGAAACCTATTACGAGCGCCATGGCCGTGAATGGGAGCGCTATGCGCTGATCAAGGCGCGCGTCTGTGCCGGGGATGTCGCGCGTGGCCAGGAACTCATGCAGACCCTGCGGCCTTTCGTGTTTCGCCGTTACCTGGATTTCGGCGCTTTTGAATCCCTGCGCGAAATGAAATCCATGATAGAGCGCGAAGTACGGCGCAGCGGCATGGACAACAACATCAAGCTGGGACGGGGCGGCATCCGCGAAGTGGAATTCATTGCCCAGGCTTTCCAGCTCATACGTGGCGGCGTGGACAAGCGCCTGCAGCAGCGTGAGTTGTTGCCGGTCCTGCAACTGCTGGGGGAAACCGGTCTTTTGCCGGAGACAGCCGTTGTTGCCTTGCGCGAGGCTTATCTTTTCCTGCGCCGTGTCGAGCATCGCATACAGGGCATGCATGACCGCCAGACGCAGGAATTGCCGACGGCCGCTGATGAGCAGTGGCGCCTCGCAGCCAGCCTCGGTTTTACCGGCTGGCCTGCTTTCATGACGACGCTGGAGCACCATCGCACGGCGGTGGATGCCCATTTCCGCAATGTCATCGTGGCGCGCGAGGACGGCAATGATGAGGCTGCCGCCGGTGTGGCACTCTGGTCTGCGGTGGACGAAGAATTGCCTTCCCTCTTGCGTGCGCAGAAATTCAAGGAGCCCGAGGCCAGTGCTGCTCTCCTTCTTGATCTGCGTGGCGGCCGCCAGATCCGTGTGCTGCAAAGCGTGGGGCGTGAACGTCTCGACAAGCTGATGCCGCTCTTGCTGCAGGAATGCGCGCGGCACGAAGAGCCGGACGTGGCGCTGTCACGCTGCTTGCCACTGGTGGAGTCCGTGCTGCGGCGTTCGGCCTACATGATGTTGCTGGTGGAAAATCCGGCGGCGCTCAAGAGGCTTGTCGATCTGTGCGCGGCCAGCCCTTGGATCGCCGAGGAGCTGACGCGTTATCCGGTGTTGCTGGATGAACTGCTGAATGCGCAAACCTTGTTTGCGCCACCGCAAAAGCACGAGATAGAGGCCGAGTTGCGCCAGGTGCTGGTGCGTTTGCCGGAAGATGACCTTGAGGCGCAGATGGAGGCCCTGCGCATTTTCAAGAAGGGGCAGGTGCTGCGCGTGGCGGCTTCCGACATCACCGGTACGCTGCCTTTGATGAAAGTCAGCGATTACCTTACCTGGCTGGCCGAGGCGGTCCTGGAGGAAGTGTTGTGGCTGGCCTGGCGCGGTCTCACGGCGCGACATGGCCGGCCGGTGCGGGCAGATGGCCTGCCTTGTGATCCGGATTTCATCGTGGTCGGTTACGGCAAGCTGGGCGGGCTGGAGCTGGGTTATGGCTCCGATCTCGACCTCGTGTTTGTCCATGACGGCAGCCCGGATGGAGAAACCGATGGCGAGCGCCCCATCGACAATGCCAGTTTCTTTGCCCGCCTTGGCCAGAAGATCATCGCCATGCTGACCACGGCCACGGCGGCCGGCCAGATCTACGAAGTGGACATGCGCCTGCGGCCCTCCGGCAATGCCGGCATGCTGGTGTCCTCGCTGCGCGCCTTCCGCCTGTACCAGGAAGAAACGGCCTGGACCTGGGAGCACCAGGCGCTGGTGCGTGCCCGCGTGGTGGCCGGTGATCCGCGCCTGGCGACTGCCTTCGAGGCCGAGCGTCATCTGATTCTGGAAAAGCTTCGTGATCTGCCGCAATTGCGTCAGGAAGTGGTGGAAATGCGCGACAAGATGCGCGGTCACCTGTCCTCCGAAGCGCCGGGGAAAAAGGGCCAGGGCTTCGATCTCAAGCAGGACCGCGGCGGTATCGTTGATATTGAATTTATGGTGCAATACGCCGTCTTGGCGTGGGCGCACGAAAACCCTGAGCTGACCCGCTACCCCGACAACGTCCGCATCCTGGAAGGCCTCGCCAACCGGGGTCTTCTCCCTTCTGATGCGGCCGCCGGGCTCAGGGATGCCTATCTGCAATACCGTGCCCGCGGCCATCGTCTCGCGCTCAGTCAAAGGGAAGCCAAGGTCAGTGACGACGAGTTCCAGCCGGAACGCGCGCTGGTGTCGCATTGGTGGAACGAATTGCTGGAGCGAAGGGACTAAGCCTGTAGGTGCGAATCCATTCGCACATATATCGTGCTGTCAGGGGAATGTGTGCGAATAGATTCGCACCTACAGAAAACCAACCGAGTAGCGGCGGGACTATCCCGCGCGGAGTGAAGAATCATGTCGATGTCCGATCGCGATGGCGTGATCTGGTTTGACGGTGAAATGGTGCCGTGGCGCGAAGCCAAAACCCATGTGCTGACCCACACCCTGCATTACGGCATGGGCGTGTTCGAAGGCGTGCGTGCCTATGAGGCCGAAGGTGGCACGGCGATTTTCCGCCTGCAGGAACACACCAACCGTCTTTTCGATTCCGCCCACATCATGAACATGAAGATTCCTTTTTCCAAAGAGGAATTGAACGAGGCGCAGCGCGCCGCGGTTCGTGAAAACAATCTGCCTTCCGCCTACATCCGCCCCATGGTGTTCTACGGCAGCGAAGCCATGGGCCTGCGTGCCACCGGCCTCAAGGTGCACGTGATTGTTGCCGCCTGGAGCTGGGGCGCCTACATGGGCAAAGAAGCACTGGAAATGGGCATCAAGGTGCGCACCTCCAGCTACACGCGCCATCACGTCAACATTTCCATGACGCGCGCCAAGGCCAATGGTCCTTACTTCAATTCCATGCTGGCCCTGCAGGAAGCGCTCTCCGGCGGTGCCGACGAAGCGCTGCTGCTGGACGCGCAGGGCTATGTGGCCGAAGGCTCCGGCGAGAACATTTTCGTCGTGAAGGACAAGGTGATCTACACACCGATGCTCACCTCCTGCCTCAACGGCATCACGCGCAACACCATCTTCACGCTGGCGGCCGAGCTCGGCTATGAAGTGAAGGAGAAGCTGCTGACGCGCGACGAGGTCTACATTGCCGACGAAGCCTTCTTCACCGGCACGGCTGCGGAAGTGACCCCCATTCGCGAACTGGACGGACGCATTATTGGCGCTGGTCGCCGTGGTCCCGTCTCCACCCAGTTGCAGCAGGCCTACTTCGACGTGGTGCATGGCCGCAACGCGAAGCATCGCGAATGGCTGACCCCGGTGAAGTGAACCTTCGACACTCCCTCTCCCCGCTGGCGGGGAGAGGGTGGGGGTGAGGGGTTGTTGCCGAAGCCGGGGGGGGGGGC
>JASLCO010000162.1 GCA_030146505.1 Moraxellaceae bacterium | reverse complement strand
GCACCGACACCGACAAACATTTCCACGAAGTCGGAACCGGAGATGGAGAAAAAAGGAACCTTGGCTTCACCGGCAATGGATTTGGCCAGCAGGGTTTTACCCGTACCGGGAGGGCCAACCATGAGCACGCCGCGCGGAATCTTGCCACCCAGTTTCTGGAACTTGCCCGGATCGCGCAGGAATTCGACGATCTCGACCACATCCTCTTTTGCCTCATCGCAGCCGGCAACATCGGCAAAAGTGGTCTTGATCTGGTCTTCAGACAGCAGGCGCGCCTTGGATTTCCCGAAGGTCATGGGGCCACCCTTGCCGCCCGCGCCACCGCCCTGCATCTGGCGCATGAAGAACATGAAGAGCGCGATGATGATGAGCACCGGGAAGCTGGCAATCAGCAACTGCGTCCACACGCTCTGGCCTTGGGGCTCCACGCCCTCGAAAGCCACTTTCTTGTCCTGCAGCAGCGGCACCAGGGTCTGGTCGAAAGTACCCGGACGCACAGTCTCAAACTTTTCGCCGTCCTGCTTTTCACCCGTGACCTTGAGCCCGTCGATCTTGACCTTCTTCACCTCGCCCGTATTCACGGCGGTGATGAAGTCGGAGTAGATCATGGGCTTGGTAGCCGCCTGCTGGTTGAAATTGCTGAAGACGAATACCAGCACACCGGCAATCACCAGCCACAGGATCAGATTCTTAACCATGTCGTTCAAGGGCAACCCCCGGGATACGTGCGACAAACTCGCTGCGACATTATAGAGACCACCCAGCGCTCGCAAGGCGGCAGGCGGCCAAGGACATCAACGACCCCGGAAGTCCTGCCCCAGCAGGTAGACCTCGGGAGAGCGGGGACGTGATGCCTGAGGCTTGCGGCTCTTGAGCACCTTGAAATGCTCCTGCACCGCCTTGCGGTAGGCGTCATACCCCTCACCCTGAAACACTTTCACGACAAAACTGCCTCCGGGCTTGAGCACCCGGGCCGCCATGTCCAGCGCCAGCTCGCAGAGATAGATGGCACGCGGCTTGTCGGCGCTGGTTCCCGACATATTGGGGGCCATGTCTGAAATTACAAGATCAACCGGGGCATCCCCCAGCGCTGCCAGTATCTGGTCGAAGACCGCCTCTTCACGAAAATCCCCCTGGATGAAGGTGACACCGGCCAGGCCGTCCATGGGGAGGATGTCGGAAGCCACGACCCGCCCGTCGTCACCCACCAGTCGCGCCGCAATCTGCGACCAGCTGCCGGGCGCGGAACCCAGGTCCAGCACCGTCATGCCGGGCCGGAACAGGCGGTCTTTCTCGTTGATCTCCAGCAGCTTGTAGGCGGCACGGGCACGGTAGCCGTCCTTCTGCGCCTGCTTGACGTAGGGATCGTCCCAATGCTCGCGCAGCCAGGTCTTGCTGGAGGCGCTGAGCTTGTTGTTGCGGAATTTCTCGGCCATGACATGAGCTTCGGCCGTTCGTCCCGAGCGTGTCGAAGGGCCACCAGCAAAACAGGGCCAGACACGCTCAGCACCAACGGTAACGGGTGAGCCACAAACGCTTTGCAGCTAGAATGGGCGCCCTTTTTACCAGAATTCGCAGGTTCCCGCCGCCATGCCCCTCTCGATAGCCGAAAAGAAACGCTTCCGCCGCATAGGCCACGAGCTCTCGCCTGTGGTCATGACCGGGAGCCAGGGCCTGACCGACGGTATACTGGCCGAGACCGACCGCGCCCTGGAAGACCATGAGCTCATCAAGGTGCGCGTGAATGGCGAAGACCGTGAAGAGCGTGCCGCCGCCATGCAGGAAATCGCCCGTCACAACCGTGCCCAGGTCGTGCAGGTCATCGGCAAGATCGTGCTGCTTTACCGGGCGGCGAAAAAACCCAATGCCAAGCTGTCCAATCTGTTGCGTTACAGCCATTTGAAGGAGTGAACCGTGAGTGCGCAAAGACAAAAGCATCACGGCCGAAGCCGTGGTGTTCTTCCACGAATCACGGCCAATAAGTAAGAAGGGAATTACATTCTTAACTCCCTAAACACGTCGTCACTCCCTTGATAAGCGGGAATCTTGGCGACTAAAGCCCTGCTTGATGCAATGAGATTATTCACCCCTTCGGGGTCAGCCTGCGGCTGTTCAATCCCCCAAGGGGACTTATTACAGGCGCGCCCTGCGGGCTTTTGTCCCGCTTTCGCGGGCATGACGGGCTAAAAATGAAACAAGGGAGTTAAGTATATAAATCCCAATAAAAAGCCCCGGCATGTCCGGGGCTTTTTATTGGCGTGCGAATGATTATTCGTAGCGCACTTCCGCGATTTCGTATTCGACCACGCCGCCGGGCGTCTGTATGCCGACGGTGTCGCCTTCTTCCTTGCCGATGAGGCCACGGGCAATGGGCGAATTCACGGAAATCTTGTTGGCCTTGATGTCCGCTTCATCGTCACCCACGATCTGGTAGGTCTTGGTCTCGTCGGTATCGCAGTTCACGATGTCCACAGTGACGCCGAAGATCACCTTGCCGGTCTTGGGCATGGCGGTGACATCAATGACCTGGGCATTGGAAAGCTTGGCCTCGATGTCCTGGATGCGGCCCTCGACAAAACCCTGCTGTTCACGCGCTGCGTGATATTCGGCATTTTCCTTGAGATCACCATGCGCGCGCGCTTCGGCAATTGCCGCGGAAATGCGCGGACGATCCACAGTCTTCAGCTGCTGCAGCTCGGCCTGCAGGGCATCATGGCCCTGCTTGGTCATGGGAAAGCGTTGCATCAAGCGATCTCCTTGTGCAGATCCTGCAGACGACGTACCTCTGCCGAAGCTTCAGCGCGCAGCGCGAGGCATACCGCCTCGGCACCACTGATGGTGGTGGTGTAATACACCTTGCCCTGCAGGGCACTGCGACGGATGCTGAACGAATCCTGCTGCGCCTGCTTGCCTTCGGTCGTGTTGATGATCAGTTTGATCTCGCCATTCTTCAGCATGTCCACGATATGCGGACGGCCTTCTGTCACCTTGTTCACACGCTGGCAAGGAATGCCGGCGGCTTCCAGCTCGCGCTGTGTACCGCCGGTTGCTACCAGCTCGAAGCCCAGTTCGGTAAGCTGACGCCCCACCTTGGCCAGATGCACCTTGTCGGAGTCACGCACCGACAGGAAGGCCTTGCCGCCTGTCGGCAGCTTCTCGTTGGAGCCCAGCACGGCCTTGTGGAAAGCTTCCGCGAAAGTGGCGCCCACGCCCATCACTTCGCCGGTGGATTTCATTTCCGGGCTCAGGATGGGGTCTACACCCGGGAACTTGGCAAAGGGGAACACGGCTTCCTTCACGCTGTAGTAGGGCGGAATCACTTCCTTCAGGAACTGCTGCTCGGCCAGCGACTTGCCTGCCATGCAGCGGGCCGCCACCTTGGCCAGCGAGTTGCCGATGCACTTGGACACAAACGGTACGGTACGCGAAGCGCGCGGGTTCACTTCCAGCACGTATACGTCTTTGCCTTTCACGGCAAACTGCACGTTCATGAGGCCGACCACACCAAGCTCGCGCGCCATGTTGATGGTCTGCTCGCGCATGACATCCTGCACGTCGGCGGCCAGATTGTACGGGGGCAACGAGCATGCCGAGTCGCCCGAATGGATACCGGCC
>JASLCO010000071.1 GCA_030146505.1 Moraxellaceae bacterium | reverse complement strand
AAACGCTTTCGGCACCCATGGCGCCATTACATTCGACAACGACGCAACCCCTCCCACGGGCTTCAGTCTGAACCTGCTGGACTACGCCATGGGCAAGACTGCTCCTGCCGATGTAACGGAACTGGCAGCGCAACTGACTGACCAGGTCAGACGCGGCCTTGCAGCAGGCGGCGTTGCCGAGCCCTATCTTGCTGGAGCTACCGCCTATATTCTGAGCGGGATTGCAGCAGTACCCGCCTTCGCCAGTGCATTGGGGCTGGCGCAAACCCTGGCAACAGCTGTCGCGGCCAACCCCTGGCTCAAGCATGTGGATACCGAAGCTCAGGGCTATGCCGTGGTCACCGCCACCAGCAGCAACCTGACCTGCGACTTCAAGAAGGTGAACCCTCTCGTGGGGACCAATGCACCAGCCAGCATCATTGCGTCGACAAAAACAGCAACCGTCCAGAAAGGCACCCCCGCCGTCACCATTTCCTGAAACAGTTGCCCATCCTGAGAAAGCCCGGCTCTGCCGGGCTTTTTTCATGGAGCAAATGAAAAGCCACCCGTCCGCACGCCTCTGTAAACGAGCCCTCCTCCACAAAAAAGCGGGTGGCCGGCTGCTTTCAAGCACGACACCGGCTAGATTCAGGCGCGGACCAGGCTGGCGGGAAAGCCGGCGGCTGGCACCGACACAACTCATGGAGAATCCGAATGATGCGCAAACTGCTTCCTCTGGCCATTGCCGGGGCCCTTTTTTCTTTCAACGCCGTGGCCGCTGATGTCGGTGTGGATGTAAACGTGGCCGGCGTGCCCGTACAAAAGACAGTGGGTGTGGTGGATACCAGCGGCGCCACGAACGCGGCCAGCAAGGCCAGCGCCAAAGGCCAGGCCGGCCTGGACAAGGCGGCCGAGAAAAAGGGCAAGGCTTTCGGCAAGGTCGACAACAAGCTGCAGGCCGGCAAGGAACAGGCTGCCGCCCTCGACGGCATGACTGGCCTCAATACCAGTGCTCATCTTGACAAGGTGGAGGGCAAGAAGGCTGAAGCCGAAGCCAAAGTCGATGCCGCCCACCAGCATGCCGCCGACGCCAAGGCCAAGGGTGATGCTGCAACTGCCCAGGCCAATGATGCCGTGAACAATGCGCCGGCCGCCGCCAACAGCAAGCTGCAAGGCAAGCTGAACAAGTTCGGCCTCGGCAACTGAAAAGCCGCGAACCCGGAACATGAAAAAAGCCCGCGCAAGCGGGCTTTTTTTTGGGATTTATATACTTAACTCCCTTGTTTCATTTTTAACCCGTCATTCCGGCGCAGGCCGGAATCCATGCGACAGTGATTTTGTCACCGCATTATGGGTTCCGGCCTTCGCCGGAACGACGGAGCGAGAGAGCAAGGGAGATGCCTGTAAATCCCTTTGCCTGAACATCAGAAAGACTCAGGCCGAAACCGGAATCTTGCCGATCTTGGCCTGCCAGATTTTCGGGGCCGTGTTGTGCACGGACTCGCCTTTCACGTCCACTGCCACGGATACCGGCATGTCTTCCACCACAAACTCGTAGATCGCTTCCATGCCCAAATCCTCGAAGGCCACCACGCGCGCCTTGCGGATCGCCTTGGACACGAGGTAAGCGGCACCCCCTACGGCCATGAGGTAAACGGCCTTGTGCTTCTTGATGGCTTCAATAGCCACCGGGCCGCGCTCGGACTTGCCAATCATGCCCATGAGGCCGGTTTTCTCCAGCACCACGTCGGTGAACTTGTCCATGCGCGTGGCCGTGGTGGGGCCGGCGGGGCCAACCACTTCATCACGCACGGGATCGACGGGGCCGACGTAGTAAATGAACTTGCCCTTGAGATCGACCGGCAACGATTCGCCGCGTGCGAACATTTCCGTCATGCGCTTGTGGGCGGCGTCGCGGCCCGTGTACATGGTGCCGGACAGCAACAGGGTTTCGCCCGGCTGCCAGCTTTCGATATCGGCCTGCGTGAGCGTGTCGAGATTCACGCGGCGCGCCTTGTTGGATTCCCAGGTGATCTGCGGCCAGTCTTCCAGCTTCGGCACTTCCAGCTCGGCAGGGCCGGAACCATCCAGTTCGAAATGCACATGGCGGGTGGCGGCACAGTTGGGAATCAGGGCCACCGGCAGGGAAGCGGCGTGCGTGGGGTAATCCTTGATCTTGATGTCCACGACCGTCGTGAGGCCACCCAGGCCCTGCGCGCCAATGCCCAGCGCGTTCACCTTTTCATAAAGCTCGACACGCAGCTCTTCGATGCGGTTTTGCGGGCCCCGTGCCAAGAGCTCGTGCATGTCCACCGGGTCCATGAGCGATTCTTTCGCGAGCAGCGCGGCCTTTTCCGCCGTGCCGCCAATGCCGATGCCCAGCATGCCGGGCGGGCACCAGCCGGCGCCCATGGTCGGTACGGTTTTCAGCACCCAGTCCACGATGGAATCGGAAGGATTCAGCATGGCCATCTTGGATTTGTTTTCGGAGCCTCCGCCCTTGGCCGCCACGGTGATGTCCACCTTGTTGCCCGGCACGATGCTGTAATGGATCACCGCCGGCGTATTGTCCTTGGTGTTCTGGCGCTTGCCGGCCGGGTCGCGCAGGATGGAAGCACGCAGCACGTTGTCCGGGTGCAGGTAGGCGCGGCGCACGCCTTCGTTGATGGCATCGTCCAGGCTCATACCGCCCAGGTCCCAGCGCACGTCCATGCCCACCTTCACGAAGACGGTCACGATGCCGGTGTCCTGGCAGATCGGGCGGTGGCCTTCGGCACACATGCGGGAGTTGATGAGAATCTGCGCCATGGCGTCTTTGGCGGCCTGGCTCTCTTCGCGCTCGTAGGCGGCGTTGATGGCCTGGATGAAGTCCACCGGATGGTAATAGGAGATGTACTGGAGCGCATCGGCGACGCTCTGGATCAGATCGTCCTGCTTGATAACAGTCATTCAAAAACTCCGAACTGGCATGAATAGGCTTGCGGGCGGGCTTTT
>JASLCO010000030.1 GCA_030146505.1 Moraxellaceae bacterium | reverse complement strand
GTCCAGCGTAAGCGCCCGAAAAATCAGGTGCTTTCTGCTGCTTTGGACAAATTTTGTGCAGTCGGCTTGCAGGCCCTGTCAAGGATGAGATAGCCGAGCACGGCGGACAGCAAGGAGCCCATCAATATGCCAAGACGATCGGTCAGTGCCACGCTGGCGCCGGAATGGGAGAAGGCCAGTGAACTGATGAAAAGGCTCATGGTAAAGCCGATGCCGCAGAGCACGGCGGCCCCATACATCTGCAGCCAGCCGGTCTGTGCCGGCAGTCTGGCAAGACGCAAGCTGACCAGAGCACCAACCACGAGAAGAATGCCAAGCTGCTTGCCGAGAAACAGTCCGAGGCCTATGCCCAGTGGCACGGGGCCGAAAATGTCCTGCACCGATAAGCCTGCCAGCGAGACACCGGCATTGGCGAAGGCAAAGGCAGGCAGTATGAGCAGCACGATCCAGGGGTGCAGGCTGCCGAGTACGAGATCAGCTGGCGAATGTGTTTCACCATCGCGCTTGTCGCTGGGCAGGGCCATGGCTATCACGATGCCGGCCAGCGTGGCATGCACGCCCGACTTGAGCACGCTGATCCAGAGCAGCACGCCGGCCACGAGGTAGAAGCCGGGGCGGCGATAACCCAGGCGGTTCAGGGCGAAGAGCAAGACGGTGAACATGCCTGCCAGGTACAGCGAGCGCAGGGAAAGTTCAGCGGTATAGAACAGTGCGATGATGAGGACGGCGCCCAGGTCATCCAGCACGGCCAGTGTCATGACGAATATGCGAAGTGCGGGCGGCACGCGATTGCCCAGGAGGGCGAGTACGCCCAGAGCAAAAGCAATATCGGTGGCGGACGGGATGGCCCAGCCATGGCGGGCAAGCGGATCATGCTGGTTAAGGGCCAGGTAGACGAGGGCAGGAACGACGATTCCACCCAGGGCGGCGGCGGCTGGCAGCACGATCTGGGAGGGTTGCCGCAGGTGCCCGAACAGGAATTCCTTTTTGATTTCCAGGCCCACTGTCAGGAAGAAGAGAGCCATCAGGCCGTCATTGATCCAGAGCAGCAGGGGCTTGTTGATGTCCAGGGTGTTGAGACGCACCTGTACCGGAAGCGAAAGCAGCCACTGATAAAGCTCCACCAGGCGGGTATTCGCAAAAATCATGGCCAGGGCGGCGGCGCTGATGAGCAGCAGCCCCCCGCCAAGCTCGCTCAAGAGAAAGCGGGTGATTCTTTCCTGCATCGTTATGGATTTCCTGTGTAGGACATTGTCCCGGAGGCGTTTGCGTCTTTCGAGATTCAGGGGGTTTTTGCGTAATTTCCGAAATATACAGCTGACGGGGGCTTGCTAGCCTAACCCGGCTGTCTTCCGGGTGGTACAGGTGGACGGTACATGGATGTTCAATGATCTTAAGGAGATTTCTCATGCGTCTGCATACCCTGTTGTTTTCCGTACTCCTGCTGTTGTCGGCCGCACCCCTGCATGCCGAGGAAGCAGCGGCGGCGGTGACTGTACCGGCCAAGTCTGCTCCGGCGGCTGTAGGCCGCATCAATGTGAACACGGCTGATGCCCTGGCGCTGACAGGCCTCAAGGGCGTCGGGGAGAAGAAGGCCCTGGCCATCATTGCCTATCGCAAATCCAAGGGGCCATTCAGTTCGCTGGAGCAGTTGGAGGCAGTACCGGGCATAGGTCCTTCCATTATTGCGAGGAATAAGGGCGCCATTGTCTTTCGCTGATTTCCGGAGTGCCGGTTGACAGAAGCCGCGGCAATGCCGCGGCTTTTTGTTGGGCTGAGAGAGCCTGAGCTTCGGGGGGGGCATCCACATCAATTCCCGTTCAGGGCTATGCCGATTTTTTCCACATGCCCTTGGCCCTGATGGCGATACGGGAGAGTATTCCGTCATCTGAGGAGAACAGCATGGCTATCCAGGTAAAAACGGCATTGGGCGTGGTGGCGGGTGTGGCTCGCGATGGCGTGGAGATGTTTCGCGGCATTCCCTATGCCAAGCCCCTGCAGGGCTTGCGGCGGATTGCCGCACCTGAGCCGGTGACGGCCTGGGAGGGCGTGCTGGATGCCAGCCGCTGGGCGCCGGCAGCGCCTCAGGAAGAGATTCCACTCATGGGTGTGGGTGCCAGTGGCGATGCCTGTCTGGCGCTGAATATCTGGCGCCCGGAGGGGGCAGCGGGCTTGCCGGTCATGGTCTGGATACACGGTGGCGGTTTTGTCACCGGTGCCAGTCACCAGGCTCTTTACGAAGCCAGCCGCCTTGCGGCTGAAAACCGCGTGATCGTGGTCAGCATCAATTATCGCCTGGGGATTCTGGGATTCGGGGAGTGGTCGGCCTGGCCGGCCTTGCAGGGTGTCAGCAATGCGGGCTTGCGCGACCAGATTCTTGCCCTGCAATGGGTGCAGTCGCATATCGGCGCGTTTGGTGGTGACGCGGGCAATGTGACCCTCTTCGGCGAATCGGCTGGCGGCATGAGCATCGCCTGCCTGCTGGCCAGTCCGGCCGCCAAAGGGCTGTTCCATCGCGCCATCGTGCAAAGCGGCAGCCCCGACCATGTGGTGGTGCGTGAGGAGGCCAGCCGCATCACGGCGCGCTTTGTCGAGGCGGCGGGTGATGTGCGTGCCTGTCTGGAAGGCGAGCCGGCCGGCATCATCAAGGCCCAGCGCAACTGCTTCAATACGACGGTGAACCGTGGTTGCCATGCCCAGCCCGTTCCCCAGTTCGGCATGACGCTATTGCCCGTGATCGGCGATGACATCCTGCCGGAGCACCCCCTGGACGCCCTCAAGGCGGGTGCCAGCGCCGACATTCCCGTGCTGCTCGGCACCACACTGCATGAATGGCGGCTTTTTTATCTGGCGCCGCAGGCCATGGGCCGGGGCCAGGCCCGGCCGGAGCCCGATGCCGAACGCCTGGCGCATGAGTTCGAGCGCACCTTGCCGGGACGGTCGGCTGCCATGCTGGCCGGCTATCGGGCGCTGATGCCGGATGCGGCCGGCAGCGATGTGTTCTGCGCCTATGAAACAGACCGCATGTTCCGGATTCCCACCATCCGCCTGGCCGAAGCCCGTTTTGCAGCAGCGGCGCCCACCTTCCACTACCTCTTTGACTGGACTTGCGCCTGGAACACCCGCCTCGGCAGTTGCCACATCATGGAAATTCCCTTTGTTTTCGGCATCACCGACCGGCCTACCGGCCAGTTCTTCACCGGAGGGGGCGAGGCGGCCGAGCGGCTTTCCCGCGAGATGCGGGCAGCGTGGACCTCCTTTGCCCGCTGCGGACGGCCGACCGGCCTGGGCTGGCCCGAGTGGCCGGCGTATCAGGACAAGGGCCGGGCGACCCTGCTCATTGCCGCCGAAACGCGGCGGGCCGATGATGCCGAGGCCGAGCGCCGCCGGCTTTGGGAAGCAATACTCTGACTGACCCGGACAGACAGCCGCGCGGCTGTTGGGTTTTTCCTTGCCATTGGATAGACTCACGGGCTGATTTGGCGCTTGGGTCGCCTTCATAACTACAAAGTTGCCCCGGACGGAGTCCGCCGAGGAGCAAGATGAACAATAACAACGAGCATCCTTCTTCCGTCATCCTGGCCGGTCTTGAGCCGCTGTCCCGCCGCAGTCTGCTGGTGTCGGGCGTGCGTCTGGCCGCTGCCACTGGTGCTTTGCTGGCGCTGCCGCAGCAGGTGCTGGCTGCCGATGCCAAGGCCGACGGCACGCCTACCTCCATCAAGCATCTTTCCGATCTGGAATATCGCGTGCTGGACAAGCTCCGCATCGTGATGCTGCCCACGCAGAAATTCTCGCTGCCTTCCAGCACGCAGATTCCCACCATGGAAAACGTGGATGTCTGGGTGGGCAAGCTCAACCAGCGCACGCGCCTGCTGCTTACCGTGGGCGCACAGACGCTGGAATACGGCTCGCTTTACCGCTTTTCCCGGTTCTCGCATATGTCGGACGAAAAAGCCGCCAGGCATGTGCACAACTGGCAGACCGGAAATGTGGTGCAGCGCGGCGTGATGACCAGTCTCAAGATGCTGCTCACGCTGGGTTACTGGCAGGATCTGCGCACTTGGCCGGCATTGCAGTATGACGGCCCGGTGAGCGACCGCTGGGGTATCCGTACCCTGGGCAATGCGCCGCTGCCGCGTTGATCGCCGCGGCGCAGATGCCGGCATGGCGGAACACGCCGCATAAAGAAAAAGACAAAAAAAGAAAATGAAGCCAGAACCGGTATTGAGGGCGAAATGATTTACAGGGAAATGCCGCCATCGGGCCTGTTAGTCACCCAGGCTGTGGACATCAAAGAAAAAGAATTGCGCCTGCAGGCCGACGCCATCATCGTCGGCTCCGGTTCCGGTGGCGCCATTGCTGCCTATGAGCTGGCCAAGGCCGGCAAGAAGGTCATCATCCTGGAAGCCGGGCGCTACATTCCCAGCAGCAGCTTCAAGGAAGACATGACCGACAGCATGCTGCGCATGTACCAGGACAATGCGCTGCAGACCAATTCCACCAGTGATCTCATCCTGCTGCAGGGTGCCGTGGCCGGTGGCTCTTCAGTGATTGACGCCACCATCTGCGAGCGCGTGCCCGAGACCGTGCTCAAGAGCTGGCAACAGGATTTCGGCCTCGAGAACCTCACCCTTGAGGACATGACGGCACATTACGAAAAAGTGGAAAGCCGCATGGCCGTCCACGACAACGAGCCGCATGAGATCAATGACTGCGCCAATATCGTGGTGCGTGGCTGCGAGGCCATGGGCTGGGCCTGGAAGCCGGCGGCCCGCAATGTGCGCCAATGTGCGCTGACCGGCCACTGCATTGCCGGTTGCAAGACCGACCGCAAGCAGTCCGCGTTGGTTACCCATCTGCCCTGGGCACAAGCCTATGGTGCGGAAATCTATACGGACGCCACCGTTGACTTCGTCAACATGCGCAATGGCCGCGCCAGTGGCGTTGAAGGCCGCATCATTGATCCTGACACCAAGCAGGTTGTGGCCAAGTTCGTGGCTGAAGGCCAGCTTGTGGTACTTGCCGCCGGTGCCGTGCAGACGCCCCTGATCTTGCAGAAGAGCGGCATTGGCCAGCAGAACGACATGGTGGGCCGCAATCTTTCCGTACATCCCAGCGTGACCGTGCTGGGAAAATTCCCCGAGCCTGTATACGGATGGCGCGGTGCCCTGACCGGTGTGCAGGTCACGCAGTTCCACAAG
>JASLCO010000014.1 GCA_030146505.1 Moraxellaceae bacterium | reverse complement strand
ACCCAGAATATTGTCTTTCACGTTCTGGAAGGCTGCTTCGGAGGCCAGGGATTCCTGCAGGATGTAGAGCAGGACGGGAATGAGCAGAAAGATCACCACGCCGGAGATGCGATGCAGGATGGAGGCGATGGCGACCGGCGACTTCAGGTTGACCAGGAGAACCGTGGACAAACTGAGATTGACGGGTCGATTGCTTTTCACAGCGTTGTTCCTGTGGGGAGCCCGAAAGCGTGCACTGCCGGGCCAGTACCTAAGGGAAAATGCGGGTATTGCGACAAGCCATTGAAAAGTCTCGGATTTTCAAGACATTTCCGGTCGGCCAGAAACCGGGCGGGAAGTATAGTCCTGCAGAAATTCAATTACAAACCCGAAACAGGGTGAAAATCAGGCCACTGCAGAAGCTTGCGGACGTTGTTGCAAGGCCTTGGCGGGCCGGCAAAAAAACACGGACAAGATGGCGGAAGATGCGGCAAAAAAATGCAGCGAAATTCCCGCATCGTGCACACGCGACTGAAAGGTCATTGCCGCCTCGCGCTAACTTCGTGTTTTTCCGGAAGAATCCCGGAAAGAAGGCCTGCGCCTTGATTGACAAAATCGGCCCACAAATTAAGCTAGCGCGCCTTCCCAAAGTGTTTCGCAATAGCCGGTCCCGGCAGCGCCGCCGCTTCAGGTTCACTCCGCAGTGCTTTGGTCGTGCTGAAACTTCTCTTAACAAGGAGATTGCCATGTCCGGCAAAAAAGCCACTCTCACGATCGACAACAAATCGATTGATCTGCCGGTTTCCTCCGGCACGCTGGGCCCTGACGTCATTGACGTGAAGGATGTGCTGGCCCAGGGCTATTTCACCTATGACCCCGGTTTCATGGCCACGGCGGCCTGCGAATCCAAGATCACTTTCATCGACGGCGACAAGGGCATCCTGCTGCACCGCGGCTATCCCATCGACCAGCTCGCCGAAAAATCCGACTACCTCGAAACCTGCTATCTGCTGCTCAATGGCGAACTGCCGAATGCCGAGCAGAAAGCCGACTTCGTGAGCCGCGTGACCCAGCACACCATGGTTCATGAGCAGTTGCAGTTTTTCTATCGCGGCTTCCGTCGCGACGCCCACCCCATGGCCGTGATGTGCGGCGTGGTGGGCGCCCTCTCCGCCTTCTATCACGACAATCTCGACATCAATAACGCCGAGCACCGTCGCATTGCGGCCATCCGCCTCATCGCCAAGATGCCGACGATTGCCGCCATGAGCTACAAGTACAACGCCGGTCAGCCCTTCATGTACCCGGACAACAAGCTGGATTACGCCAGCAACTTCCTGCGCATGATGTTTGCCGTGCCCTGCGAGGACTATGTGGTGAACCCGGTGGTGGCCCGCGCCATGGACCGCATCTTCATCCTGCATGCCGACCACGAGCAGAATGCCTCCACCTCAACGGTGCGCCTGACCGGCTCCACCGGCGCCAATCCTTACGCCTGTATCGCTGCCGGTATCGCCGCGCTCTGGGGCCCGGCCCACGGCGGCGCCAACGAAGCCGTGCTGAAAATGCTCGACGAAATTGGTGATGTGTCCAATCTCGACAAGTTCCTGGCCAAGGCCAAGGACAAGAACGATTCCTTCAAGCTCATGGGCTTCGGTCACCGCGTGTACAAGAACTTCGATCCGCGCGCCAAGGTGATGAAGCAGACCTGCGACGAAGTGCTGGCCGCGCTCGGCATCAACGACCCGCAGCTGGAACTGGCCATGAAGCTGGAAGAAGCCGCCCGTAACGATCCGTATTTCGTCGAGCGCAAGCTCTATCCGAATGTGGACTTCTACTCCGGCATCATCCTGAAGGCCATCGGCATTCCCACCTCCATGTTCACCGTGATCTTCGCCCTCGCCCGTACCGTGGGCTGGATCGCCCACTGGGGTGAAATGCACTCGGCACCGTACAAGATCGGTCGTCCGCGCCAGCTCTACACGGGCTCCGTGCAGCGTGATTTCGTGCCGCTGGACAAGCGCTGAACCCCTCTCGCAACCGTTCATGAAAAAGGCCGCTGATTGCGGCCTTTTTCATGGGATTTATAGGCCTGACTATCTCGTTGCTTTAAATTTTGCTGCCTCTGGCACGAAGAAACGACACCAAACTCCTGAAAAGCGCGTAACCGCTCAAGGATGCAGCACTCACCACGTTCCGCAGGATGACAGCCCTGTCCGGCTTTGCTACAAGCAAAACCAGAAGCTTCCGGCAAAACGCCGGCAGCATCAGGAGTCCTGCCATGACAGCGCACTCTCCCCTGCCGCCGGAGCCCGTGACCGGCCCTGCCGGCAAAACCCTGGGTCTGTTTTTTGTCGCGCTGGTTTTCCTGCTGGGCCTGGGCAGCCTTGCCCTCCTCTGGGGTCATGGCGATGCGGAAACCCTGCTGCGCATCCTCGCCAGCCTGATTGTCATCGGCATGCTGGCCGCCATTGCCGCCTTCATGTTGCGCCGGCACTGACTCTTTCCTTTTCACACGGCAACCATCATGAGCGCACTTGCTTTCATCGGTCTTGGCACCATGGGCTATCCCATGGCCGGCCATCTTTCCCGCCACGGACACAGCGTTACCGTTTTCAACCGCACCCGCAGCAAGGCCGAAAAATGGCAGCATGAATATGGCGGGCAGATCGCCGGCAGCCCGGCCGATGCCGCACTCCATGCCGAGATTGTTTTTACCTGCGTGGGCCACGACCGGGATTTACGCGAAGTCGTGCTGGGTCCCCAGGGCATCATCCACGGCCTGCAGAGGAATGCCGTGCTGGTGGATCACTCTACGGTGTCCGCCACGGTGTCACGCGAAATCGCCTCCGTGCTCGCGGCCAAAAAAGCTGCCGGCTTCATGGATGCACCCGTGTCCGGTGGACAGCAAGGCGCCGTGAACGGACAACTCACCATCATGTGTGGCGGCAGCAATATTGTCTTTGCCCGCACCCAGGCAGTGCTGGCGGCCTATGCCCGTGCTGTCACCCTGATCGGCCCTACCGGTTCCGGACAGCTTGCCAAAATGGTCAACCAGATCTGCGTGGCGGGCCTGCTGGAAGCCCTGGCCGAAGGCATGAATTTCGCCGCGAAAGCCGGCCTGGATGTGCAAACCGTCATGGATGCCATTTCCCAGGGCGCCGCCTCCAGCTGGCAGATGGTGCACCGCCACAAGACCATGATTGCCGGCGAATACGAGCACGGCTTTGCCGTGAACTGGATGCGCAAAGACTTGTCCATATGTCTGGAGGAAGCCCAAAAACTGGGCGCCGCCCTGCCTGTCACACAACTGGTCGACAATTTCTACGCCGACGTGCAGGCCATGGGTGGCGGTCGCTGGGATACCTCCAGCCTGCTGGCGCGCTTGCAGAAGCAGTAAGCGGCGCGGCCACCTCACACGGACCGGATACGTTTCTGAAAACACAACAACACCGAGGAGCACCACCATGATCAAATCACTGCTCACTGCTTTCAGCTTCACGCTCTGCCTCATGGGCACTGCCCATGCCGACAACGCTCCCAAAGCGCCCACCGCCCAGCAGCAACGCATGAAAGACTGCAATGCCCAGGCTGACGGCAAGAAAGGTGACGAGCGCAAAGCCTTCATGAGTGCCTGTCTCTCCGGCAAGGCACCGGCATCTGCCCGTGCCACTCAGCAACAGCGCATGAAGGATTGCAATGCCCAGGCCGCCGGCAAGAAAGGTGACGAGCGCAAAGCCTTCATGAGCACCTGCCTCAAGGGCTGAACAAGCTCCCTTCTCCTTCAGAAAGCCTGCTGACGCAGGCTTTCTGGGGATTCATATACGCATGACTGCCTGACAACTCTGTCGTCCCCGCGAAAGCGGAGGCACCGGGACTTCAAGTCGTTGTTTGCATGCGCGAGAGGCAAAAAAACCTTCGCCGCCCGTCCTTTGCCAGCGGAACACCTCAACTGGCATGTCACTCTCCTTTTTTATTGCCTATCCCTTCGCCACTTATCTTTACCTTTGTGTAACAAGGACTGGTCATCCGTTGGTCATGAAGTCATAGTCAAACGCTGAATCCGCCCGCCACAGGCCGTAGAATCGCGGCCGTGATGCAGGGAGCCGGATTGGCTGGCATCACGCAAGGAAGCTGGCTGAAGAGGACGAGCCCAGAATGAAAACAATGCTCGCCGCGTTCATTCTGCTGCTGGGTAGCAGCGCAATGGTCCAAGGCGCGGAAAACGACAAGCGACAGGATTGCAACAAGGTGGCGGAAGGCGCCACCGGCAGTGAACGCACACGGCTCATCAGCGCCTGCGTTCGCCACAATGCCAGCGTCAATACCATGCCGCCCATGCTGCAACGCATGCAGGACTGCAATGCCAAGGCCGGCGACATGGCCGGGGAAGCACGCGAAGCCTTCATGAACAAATGCCTGGACATCAGCAATTGATCATCACATGGGCAGGTGCGAATTCATTAGCACAAGCGAGCTGACCTGAC
>JASLCO010000010.1 GCA_030146505.1 Moraxellaceae bacterium | reverse complement strand
GATTCACGATTCACGATTCACGATTCACGATTCACGATTCACGATTCACGATTCACGATTCACGCATTTTCCAGCCGGAAAAACTTGCGGATGCTGGCCAGCAGTTTTTCCTTCTGGTGCTCGTGATCCACCGGCTGTACCTCCTGCTGCACGGCTACCAGCTGCCTGTTGCGTTCGGTAAGGATGGCGGCGAAAGCATCGGCCAGTTCCGGGCGTGATTGCATGATGTATTCGAAATTCTTCTTGTCGATACGGTAGCACTCGGCATCACTGTGGGCGGTGACCGTGGCGCGCCGTGGCTCGCCCGTCATCAGGCCCATTTCTCCGAAGACACGGCCCGCGGACAGGGTGGTGAGCAGGCGCCGCGATTTGTTGTCGCCTTCAAACCAGACATCGGCTTCGCCTTGTATCAGTACATACAGCCAGTGCGCCACCGAGCCCTGCCTTGTCATCACGTCACCCTTGGCGAACTGGGCATAGGTGAGTGAGCGTGCAAGATGCGTGATTTCCTCGTCGGAAAGATGGGCGAACATTTCGATGCGCCGCAGGTGTTTGCGCCGCAGTTCGATTTCCTGCTCGCGTTGCTCATGCGTCCGTGTGGAGTTTTCGGTAGTGAGATTGACCTCCAGTGCCGGGGCCACGATGCGCCAGCCTTCGCGCTGCAGGGCAGCATAAACGTGAACGCGCACGGAGGAGTCGGTGGGATCGTCCACCAGGGCATCGGTGAGCCAGTAACGTACCGCGTAATGGCCCACTCCATCCTTGAAATCCATGAGCACGCAGGACGGTGCCGGATTGCGGCTGACCAGATTGATGGCAGCGTCGCAGACGGCTTTTTCCACGGCGGCAATCACGCGCTGCGGGGGAATTTCCAGCCCCACCGAGAAATGCACCCAGCGCCGCCACTGCGGTGTGTCGCCACGGCTGACGATGGTGAATTTCGATTTCATCAACAGGCTGTTGGGCAGCACCACGATTTCGCCGTTGCGCGTGCGTACGGCAGTGTGGCGCCAGTGCACTTCGATCACGCGGCCGCTGACCTCGTCCACTTTCACCCAGTCGCCGATATGGATGGAGTCATCAAGCTGCAGCGCTATGCCTCCCAGGATATTGCCCAGCGTGTCCTGCATGGAAAAGGCGAGGATGGCGGTGATGACGGCGGAGGTGGCGACGAGGCTGCCGAGATCAAGGCCGGCATAACGCAGACGCACCATGCCCCAGATGATGTAGGCCAGCACCAGCAGGATGTCTTCCATGATGCGTGGCGGATGCAGGCCCAGGGTGGGCAGGGCCACGCGGAAAATCACGAGGCCGGCCAGCCGTATCACCAGCAGGCCCAGCAATAACGAAGCAATGCCATCCAGCAGGGTGGCGGTTTCGCCATAGCCCAGCCACAGGCAGGTCGCCGTGCCGACAATGCTGAGGCAGCAGAACACGACATACACGAGTGTGTTGCGCAGGAAGCTGCCTTCCGGGTGCGCACGCAGCAGCAGGACCAGCAAAACAGCCGCCACCAGCAGGGCATTGATATGGGAGGAATGCCAGGCCGCGATCAGGTAATGGAAAAGGGAGTGGGCGGCATCCGGCATTGCAGTGTCCTTGTGGAGGTGGCGGGCAGTGGGAATGATGCCCTGATTATGGATACGGTATTGAGCCTGTGAATTCAAAAAAATCCCCGCAAAAGCGGGGATTGCCATAATGAGTTGCCTGCCGGAAGGCTTCAGGCGGCGCGGCCCACCGTGGCATTGAGCTGCGGCCGGAAAGCCGTGTTCACGCCAAGCTGCTTCAGCGTCCAGTAATGGCCGGTGATGGCGCGGTCCACCAGCATGGTGTCGGCATTGGGCTGGAAGGCGTCCCAGTATTTCAGGGATTTGCGTGCCAGTTTCACGGCGTCTTCGTGCAGCTTGGCGGTGCCGAAATCAAAGGGCGTATCGGAAAAGGCGGTCAGGGCGATACCCACCCAGGGGGCATAGAAGTCACCGGGAATATGCGGCGCGTTTTCCGTGTTGCGCACGCCCATATTGATGAGTGCCTGCTCCAGGGCCACATAGTCGCCGGCCAGTGCTGCCAGGGTGACGCGGCGGAACGCTTCGGCCACTTCCGGCTTGATGTGCTTCACGCAGCCGTAGTCGTAAATGATGAGGCTGCCATCGGGGCGGAAGGCGAAATTGCCGGGATGCGGGTCGCAGTGCACGGCATTGAGCTGGTAGATCTGCGAGCTGATGGCCTTGAACAGGCGGTGGCCGAGTTCGTTGATCATTTCCTGCGTGTATTTTGGCGCCTGCACATCGCGTATGTCGTCACCCGGCTCATAAGCCAGCGTCAGCACGCGGGTGCTGGTGTACTCCTCCAGCACGCGTGGCACGATGATTTTCGGATCATCCGCATGGAAGGCGGCAAACTCGCGCACATTCTGCGCTTCCTTCACATAGTCCAGTTCCTCGGTGAGGCTGCGGCGCATTTCGGCGAAGACGGCATCCAGCATGTCCTTGTCCACCTTCAGCACGCCGGCCATTTTCAGGGCCAGGCGCAGGTGCTTGAGGTCGGATTCCACGCACTGGTCCACGCCGGGATACTGCACCTTGACCACCACTTCCTGGCCGTCGTGCGTGCGTGCGCGGTGCACCTGGCCGATGGAGGCGGCGGCAAAAGGCTTGCTGTCGATGAAGGCAAAAACTTCCGCAGGCTCGCGGCCCAGTTCGGTGCGGATCTGGCGCTCGATCACGCCGAAAGGCATGGGGGGCGATTCTTTTTGCAGCTTGGCGAGTGCGTCGGCAATTTCCTTGGGGAACACATCCTTGAACTGCGAGGCGATCTGGCCGACTTTCATCACCGCGCCCTTCATTTCACCCAGCGTGTTGGCAATCTGCTCGCCCACTTGCGTGAACAGCATTTCGCGCTCGCGCAGGCGCTCTTCTTCCGTCAGCGTGCCCATGGCGCCCTTGATGCGGTTCTTGGCAAAGTTGCCGGCGATGCTGGCTGACATGCCGGCCAGTTTCATGAAGCGTTTGCCGGGGGTGGTGGCGCTGAATTTCTTGTCGTTCTTGTCCGTCATGGCCATGGGCTCGTCTGTGGCGGGTTCATCTCCCGCCGCGGGGCTGTGTCTTGCCGACTGTATGTCGGGCTGGTCCGGAATGGGTACCGCCGGGCTGGCGGGCCTGCCCGAGTGTCAGTCCGGCCGTGGCCTGCCGCAAGAGTCCTGCGTCGCATTTGTGTCGGCGGCGTTTTGCGGGGATGTTCGGTGGCCATAACTGGCACGGGCGTAAGGGCTGTGGCGACGGGTTGGCAGGAGGCGCCCGGCCGCCGTCTGTCTGTTGAAGACAAAACCGGCCTTTCAGCCGTTGGCCAGCCTCAGGGTAAAGGCCTGTTCTTCGCCGGGGGCCAGCGTGACGGCATCGCGGCCGGTATTGCCGCTTTCCACGCAGAGCATGCGGCGCCAGCCCTCGGCACCCATGTCGCCCAGGCGTGTGTTTTTGTCGGCCCAGGGATTCCAGACGATGGCACTCCTGCAATCGTCCGACGCAATCAGGATGGAGCGATCCTGCACTTCATCGACGATGCGGTAATGGCCGCTGGCGCCTTCGTAGACGCGGTCGGTTTCAGCGGAAAAGCGTATGCCGCCTTTCTCGCTTTCGCAGATTTTCCAGTCCTGCGTGGCATCGAAATACGGATGGCCTTGCAGGCCTTCCACGCGCGTGCGGCCGATGTCGCTGGTAGGGAAATAGCTGTGCTGGGCGAAGGTGAAGCTGAAGGGCTTTGTATCGCGATTTTCTACGGTCAACGTGAGCATGATGTCGCGGCCCAGGGTCAGCGTTTGCCGGGCGCGGAAGGCGTGTGGCCAGAGCTGGAGTGTGCTGCTGTCGTCCTGCAGCTCGAATTCCAGTGTGACGCTGTCCCCGTCACGGAGAGCAGCGGTCAGTGTCCACAAGCGATGCCGTGCAAAACCGTGAGCAGGCTTGTCCTTCTCTAGCGGTGTGCCGAACCAGGGAAAGCAGAGCGGAATGCCGCCACGGGCGGATTTTCCCGCCTTGAAAATGGCGTCTTCAGAAAGCCAGAGCAAAGGAGCTTTGTCCGTCGCCTGGAATTGCAGGAGATGCGCACCCTGGAAACTGAGCAGGGCGCTGCAAAGTGGCGTGTCCACTTTCAGTCCTCGCAGGCCATTCTCGCCCAAGGGGATTTCCGTGACGCCGGCAGGGAGTTGCATGGCGCGCTTCCTTTTGATGAAGCGGCGAGGATAGCGGTTGAGGCTTTCAGGGTGAAGTTTTCTCGGGCCCTGTGTACGGGTGCTGGTCTTTGCCTTTGCATTGCCCGGGAGTGCGGGGATTTTTAGATCGTCGGGGATTCGGTGAGGTGCTCCGGACGATGTTGCGCCCGTTGCCTGTTTCGCACAGGCGGTGCG
>JASLCO010000009.1 GCA_030146505.1 Moraxellaceae bacterium | reverse complement strand
CCCACGCTTCATCACCACCATGCACGGCCTCGATTCGGTAAACGCCTACAGCGCCATCATGACCCGGGGCGAGGCAGTGATTGCCGGCTCGGAAACGGTACGCCGCTACATCAGGGACCATTACCCCCGCTGCCCCGCCGAACGCATACACCTCATTCCCGAAGGCGTGGACCCGGCCGAATTTCCCTACAACTACCAGCCATCAGCCCCTTGGCTGGCTCAGTGGCGGCAGGATTTCCCGGAGCTGGACGGCAAAACGGTCCTGGCCCTGCCGGGCCGCCTGACACGCCTCAAGGGCCACGACACCTTCATCAGGCTGCTGGGAGACCTGTGCCAGGAATACCCGCAAGTGCACGGCCTCATCGTCGGTGGCGCCGAGGCCCGCAAGCAGGCCTATGCCGAAGAACTGAAGCAGGCCGTTGCCAGGGCAGGCCTGGCGGCACACATCAGCTTTACGGGGCAGCGCGGCGACATGCGCGATGTCATGAGCCAGTGCAGCCTGCTGTTTTCCCTCTCCACGCAGCCGGAAACCTTCGGCCGTACCACCCTGGAAGCATTGCGGCTCGGCCGGCCGGTGCTGGGGTGGAACGAAGGTGGCGTCGGTGAAATCCTCCAGCGCTGCTATCCGCAAGGACTGGTGCCGGCGGGCAATTACGCTCAGCTGCTGCAGATGACCCGCCACTGGCTGACGGCCCCCGATCAGCCCGCCCCTTCTGCCCATTTCCTTTTGTCCGCCATGTGCGAACAAACCCTGGCGCTATACCAGGACATGGTGACCGGCCGCCTCTAGCTGTGCCTGTACACCCGGCCCCGAACCAAGCAGGCATGCCGTGAACCACCCTGCGCTGGCCAGCCGGCAAGCGCCTTCCGGCCCGGGCCCGCCACCGGCAATACCGCGATACACTTCTTAACCCAAGTCCCCGAAAACCCAGTAGAATTCTGCCTCGCTTCATTCCAAACGCAGGGACTCCCGCCATGAAAAAAGCTCTAATTACAGGCATCACCGGGCAGGACGGTTCCTACCTGGCCGAGTTCCTGCTCGAAAAAGGCTACGAGGTGCACGGGATAAAGCGCCGTGCCTCGCTGTTCAATACCGAACGCATCGACCATCTGTACCAGGACCCGCACGTGGACAACCACCGCCTGGTACTTCACTACGGCGACCTTTCCGACTCGTCCAACCTGACGCGCATCCTGCAGCAGGTACAGCCCGACGAGGTCTACAACCTCGGCGCACAATCGCATGTGGCGGTGTCGTTCGAATCACCGGAATACACCGCCGATGTCGACGGCATGGGTACCTTGCGCCTGCTGGAAGCCATACGTTTCCTGGGCCTGGAAAAGAAAACACGCTTCTACCAGGCCTCGACCTCCGAGCTTTACGGTCTCGTGCAGGAAATTCCGCAGAAGGAAACCACGCCTTTCTATCCGCGCAGTCCCTACGCGGTCGCCAAGCTCTACGCCTACTGGATCACGGTGAACTACCGCGAGTCCTACGGCATGTATGCCTGCAACGGCATCCTCTTCAACCACGAATCGCCGCGCCGGGGCGAAACCTTCGTCACGCGCAAGATCACCCGCGGGCTCGCCAATATCGCCCAGGGCCTGGAACAGTGCCTGTACATGGGCAATATGGATGCACTGCGTGACTGGGGCCATGCGAAGGACTACGTGCGCATGCAGTGGATGATGCTGCAACAGGAAAAACCCGAAGACTTCGTCATCGCCACCGGCGTGCAGTATTCGGTGCGGGAATTCATCCGCAAGAGCGCCGCCGAACTCGGCATCACCGTGGAATTCCGTGGCAAGGGTATCGAGGAACAGGCGGTGGTCACTGCCATCAGCGGCGACAAAGCACCGGCCCTCAAGGTGGGCGATGTCATCGTGAAGGTGGACCCGCGCTATTTCCGTCCGGCCGAAGTGGAAACCCTGCTGGGCGACCCTGCCAAGGCCAAGGACAAGCTGGGCTGGGTGCCGGAAATCACCCTGGATGAAATGGTGAAAGAAATGGTGGCGCACGATCTGGAAAAAGCCCGCCGCCATGCCTTGCTGAAAACCCACGGCTACGACGTGGCCGTAAGCCGAGAGAACTGAGGCCGTCATGCTCGACCGGAACGCGAAATACCATGTGGCCGGCCACCGTGGCATGGTGGGCTCCGCCATCGTGCGTCAACTCGAAGCGCAAGGCTGCCGCAACATCATCACGCGCACGCACGCCGAACTGGACCTCACCAGCCAGACGGCTGTCCGCGATTTCATGCAGGCGGAAAAACCGGATGTGGTGATCCTGGCGGCGGCAAAAGTCGGCGGCATCCACGCCAACAACACCTACCCGGCAGAATTCATTTATGAAAACCTGATGATGGAGGCCAACGTCATCCATCAGGCATTTGCCGCCGGCGTAAAAAAGCTGCTCTTCCTCGGCAGTTCCTGCATCTATCCGCGCCTGGCACCGCAGCCCATGCCGGAGGACTGCCTGCTCACCGGCACGCTGGAAGCCACCAACGAGCCCTATGCCATTGCCAAGATCGCCGGCATCAAGCTTTGCGAATCCTATAACCGCCAGTACGGCACGGATTACCGCTCGGTGATGCCGACCAACCTTTATGGCAGCAACGACAACTTCCATCCACAGAACAGCCATGTATTGCCAGCCCTGATGCGTCGATTCCATGAGGCTGCGCAAAGCGGTGCAGAGGAAGTCGTCATCTGGGGGACCGGCACGCCCATGCGCGAATTCCTGCATGTGGACGACATGGCTGCCGCCTCTCTTTTCGTGCTGGGCCTCGACGCAGGCAACTATGCGGAAAATACCGAGCCCATGCTCTCGCACATCAATGTCGGCACCGGCAGCGACGTGACCATACGTCAACTGGCGGAAATGATCGCCGCTGTTACCGGCTTCCAGGGCCGTATCAGTTTCGACACCAGCAAGCCCGACGGCACACCACGCAAGCTCATGGACGTGTCACGCCTGGCGCGCATGGGCTGGACCGCCTCCATTTCCCTGGAAGAAGGACTGCGCCGCACCTATGCGTGGTTCCTGG
>JASLCO010000334.1 GCA_030146505.1 Moraxellaceae bacterium | reverse complement strand
GCGTGGCGGTGTGCTGGTCTGTGCCGTGTCGGGCATGGCGTAGCCTCGCAAAATCCGTTTGTTCGATGCTAGGGCCTGGGGGCGTTTTATGCCATGCGCAAGGGCCGTGGATGGCGGGAGCAGGTTTTTGGGGTAGGGGCGAATTCATTCGCACACTTGCGCTGGATCCGCGTTCCCCTGTGCGAATGAATTCGCACCTACGAGGGATGTTAGGAGGTTCGGACAGTCGATACATGAGCCTCAGAAAAGCGAACTACATACATAAAAAACTCAAGGCCCGTCATTCCCTTGATAAGCGGGAATCTCCCCCTGCTAAACATCCTGAGATCATTCGCTACGCTTACCCTCTTTTGGGCCAGCCTGCGGCTGTTCAACGCCCTTCAGGCTTTTGTCCTGCTTGCGCAGGAATGACGATGTTTCAAAGGTGTGTGTTTTGTCGGGTATATAGCTCCGCAAAAAAAGCCGCGATTCATCGCGGCTTTTTTTCTTTCTCGGCAGGAGTCAGCGTTTGCCGATTTCGGGACTCAGGCTGTCCAGCAGGATGCGGCTGGCTTCCTGGAGGTAGGCTTCGTCTTCCGGTTTTTCCTTGTTGGGATCGCCAGCGGACTCGTCTGCTTCCGCATCGGCCTTGTCTTCGGCTTCGCGCCAGGTCTTGAGCAGGGTTTGTCCCTTGGCGCTGCGGCGGCGGTTTTCCATGGCCAGGCGCTTGTCATCCAGTTCCTGTTTTTCTTTCTTGCGTGTGGCTTCGTTCAGGGAAACGGATTTCTGCTTCTTCAGTTCCTTGGCGAGCGAGATGTTTTCGTTCAGGTAGCGGAAATCCGGGTCGGTGGCCTGGCGTGCTTCAGAGGCCTGGCGCAAGGCTGGCAGGCGCTTGCTGTAGTCCTGGTAGGGGAAATAGCGCGCCGAGGGGATGGTGTCCCAGGGCATGGCATTGGGCAGGGCGGATTCACCGACATCGGTTTCATCGAAAATATTCGGGAAGTTGATGTCGGCCGTCACGCCACGGTGCTGCGTGCTGGCGCCGGAAATGCGGTAGAACTTGGCTTCGGTGAGCTTGAGCTGACCGTATTCCAGATCGCGCAGGGACTGCACCGTGCCCTTGCCGAAGGTGGTGCTGCCAATGATGAGGCCGCGGCCGTAATCCTGGATGGCGCCGGCGAAGATTTCAGCGGCCGAAGCGGATAGGCGGTTCACCATCACGGCCAGCGGGCCGGAGTAGGTAACGGAAGGATCGGAATCGCCCAGCACTTCCACCTTGCCGTTGGCATTTTTCACCTGCACCGTGGGGCCGGTGCCGATGAACAGGCCGACCAGCGAATTGGCTTCCGACAGCGAGCCGCCGCCGTTGTTGCGCAGGTCCAGAACGAGCCCGTTGATTTTCTCGGCCTTGAGTTCGGTGACGAGTTTTTTCACGTCGCGTGTGGTGCTGCGGTAATTCGGGTCACCCGCCTGCATGCCCTGGAAGTCGGCATAGAAGGCCGGCAATTTGATGACGCCGATTTTCAGGGTTTCATCACCACGCTTGAGCGTGATGATCTTCTTCTGTGCGGCCTGGTCTTCCAGTTTCACCGTGTTGCGCACGATGGAAATGGTCTTGGTCTGGGTTTCGTCCACGGCGCCGGCGGGAATCACCTGCAGGCGCACGGTGGTGCCCTTGGGGCCGCGGATGAGGTCGACCACTTCATCGATGCGCCAACCCACCACGTCCACGAATTCCTGGTCGGCCTGGGCCACAGCCACCACGCGGTCGCCGGTCTTGAGCTGGCCAGCCTTGTCGGCAGGACCGGCCGGCACCAGGCGCACCACCTTGGTGTATTCGTCTTCACTCTGCAGCACGGCGCCTATGCCTTCCAGCGACAGGCTCATGTTGATGTTGAAATTCTCTTCCGTGCGTGGCGAGAAATATTCGGTATGCGGGTCGTAGGTCTCCGTGAAGGAATTCATGAAGACCTGGAAGGCGTCGTCGCTTTTTGTACGGTAGAGGTTGTTGAGCTGGCTCTTGTAACGCTTGGTCAGCGTCTTCTGGATGTCGGCATCGCTTTTGCCGGTGAGGCGCAGGCTGAGCGCCGCTGCCTTCACGCGCTTGCGCCAGAGATCGTCGATCTCGGCCCGGTTGGCTGGCCAGGCGGATTTTTCACGATCCACTTCCAGCGTTTCGTCCTTGCTGAAATCCATCTTGTCCACGCCACGGTCGAGCTCGGCAATGACGAAGTTCAGGCGTTCGGCCACGCGCTGCTGGTAACGGTTGTAGATCAGGAAGGCGGCCTTGAGGTTGCCTTTCTTGAGGGCGTTGTCGAAGGTCTTGCGGTAAATCTCGAAGCCCTGCAGGTCGCTGGCCAGGAAATAGGCGTGCTGGCCGTCGAGATCCTTGAAGTAGCGGTCGAATATCTGCGAGGAGAGGGCGGCATTGAGCTCGCGGTGCTCGTAATGCATGTCGTCCAGCAGCTCGACCACGCTGCTGGCAGTGCGCGCCTGCAGCTTGGATGAGGCAAGTTCACTGTAATTCGTGGGAGCGGATGCCTGCTTGGCAAAAACCGCGGAGAAAACCACCAGGCTGCTGACAGCCACTGTGGCAAGCACATGCTTGCGCGAGAACAGACCGGACATGCGGGAAACCGTCTTCGGGACCGGCGACAGGCCGGTTGCGCGGGCATTATAGCAATGCCCTCTAAGCCCCTGTCAGCACATAGTTTTGTGTTTTCGAAACGAAACCGGCTTGCGGCTTGTCCGCTGTCTGCCTCTGTTCCACGGCTGCCAGGCCGTACTGGCGCAAGGGGGCTTGGCCTGCCTTCCGTGAAGGGAAAAATGCCTTGGAATTCCGTGTCTTCCCGGCGCGGCGCCATTTTGACTTCACTGCGCAAAGCGTGTTTAGTTGCGCCGTTCTGGCCGTTCCCCGCATTTCAGGACGATTCCATGCGCATGCTTTCCCGGTCTTCCTTTTTCTTTGGCGCTTTCCTGCCGTTCTGTGCCTCCCTGCTTCTGCTCACCTCCTGTTCAGCCATGCGCCTGGTCCAGAGCGGCACCGTGGACAAGCCCACCGGCGAACTCCGCCTGGCCGGCCTGCAGGAGGCCGTTGCCATCAGCCGCGACAGCCTGGGCGTGCCACGCATCGAGGCACAGAACGATGCCGACCTTGCCTTCGGCATGGGCTATGCCATGGCCTCGGACCGCCTGGCGCAGATGGTTTCCTACAGCCTGACGGCACAGGGACGGCTTTCCGAAATGACCGGTCCGGCCAGCCGCGACCTCGACATCTATATGCGTACCCTGGGCCTGCGCCGCATTGCCGAGCGCCAGCTGGCAGCGGCGTCGCCCCGCCTCCAGCGCCAGCTCGACAGCTTTTCCGCCGGCGTGAATGCCTGGATGTTCAGCCACAAGGGCAAGCTGCCCTTCGAGTTCAGCAGCAGCGGCTACCAGCCCGAGCCCTGGGCGCCCATCAACTCCATGGATATTTTTGCCCTGCTCAACCTCGGGCTTTCGCTCAATCTCAACGAGGAAATCGCCTGGTTGAACCTGGCGGCCAAAGTGGGGCCGGAAAAGGCAGCCTGGCTGCTGCCCACCTATCCCGATGAAGACATCGCGCTGGACGAAGCCCGTAAGCTCGGTGTGGATTTTCCGTTTGCCGAGTTGCAGGCACCGCTGGCGCCGGAGGTGCAGTTGCAGAAAAAACTCGGCCAGCTTTTCCTGCCCCTGCAGCAGGCCGCCTCGAACAACTGGGTGATCGCCCCCGGGCGCACGCGCGGCAAGGCCAGCATACTTGCCAACGACACGCATCTTTTGCTGGAACAGCCGCCCGTGTGGATGCTCGTGCAGATCAGCACGCCGGATTTCCACCAGGCCGGCATTGCCGTGGCCGGCATTCCCGGTGTGGTGGCCGGCTACAACGGCCATATCGCCTGGGGCATGACCATGGTCATGGCGGATTCGCAGGACATTTTTGTCGAAAAGCTCAAGCAGGATGACGGCAGGACTTTCTATCTCTACAAGGATGAATGGCTGCCCGTGAGCCAGCGCGAGGAAGTGCTGCACATCAAGGGACAGCCTGACGAGACCCTGCTCGTGCAGGAAACCCGGCACGGGCCGCTGCTGAACACGGCTTTGCAGGGGCGGCGCGTGAACGACATCATGCCTCCCGTCCTGCATGCCCAGCCACAATGGGGGCTGGCCGTGCAGATGGCCGCCACCGAGGCAGACCAGAGCATGGAGCGGCTTTTCATGCTGGGCCGCGCCAGCGGCTTTTCCGAAGGTGAACATGCATTGGAAGGCATAGGCTTCGTGCACCTGAATGTGGTGCTGGCCGATGCGCAGAACATCGCCTGGCAGGTCACCGGAAATCATCCGCTGCGCCGCAAGGGCCACGGCTATCTGCCTTCCCCCGGCTGGACCGGTGAATACGACTGGAACGACAGTGTTCCGTTTGATTCCCTGCCGCATGATGCCAACCCCGCGCGCGGCTATATCGTCACCGCCAATCACCGCACGCAGGAAAAAGGTGCCGGGCCCTGGCTCACCGGCTCCTGGTATGCACCGGAACGTTTTGAGCGCATCAGCGAGCGGCTGGAAGAAATCAACGAGCACACGCTGGCCACCACGGTGGAATTGCAGAACGATGTGCATGACAAGGCGGCCGACAAGCTGCGCGATGTGCTGAAAAAACTGGAGCCTGCCATCCGGCAGCAACTGGCCCAGGCTGCGCCGGCCGCGCGCAGCAGCGGTGAAAGTGCCTTGCGCATGCTGCAGCGTTTTGACGGCGACATGGACAAGGATTCCGCCGGCGCTGCCTTGTACGCGATTTTCCTCAATCGCCTGACCAGCGACATTTTCCTGGACGAGCTGGGCCCGGCAGACAGCAGCAGCTGGCAATCCTTCCTGCTCGGCAATGCCATCAGTTATTCCGCGCAGCAGGACCACATGCTGGGCCGTGACGACAGCCCCTTCTGGGACGATGTGCGCACGCCCAACCACAAGGAAGAAAAAGCGGAAATCTTTGCGCTGGCGCTGGCCAATGCCTGGCAACAGGCCAGCAGCCTCATGGGCAGCAATCCGGCCGACTGGAAATGGGGCAGCATCCATACCTATACGTGGGAATCGGGCAGCACCAAGCTCAAACCCTTCCTGCCGTTTGCGCAGGGCAAGGCCATCGGAGCCCTCTCTGGTTATCTGGATCGCGGTCCTTATCCGGCACCGGGCTCCACCAATACGGTGAACGTGGCCGGCTACACCGTCGGCGACGGCTTCAAGGTCTGGAATGTGCCGGCCATGCGCCTGATCGTGGATTTCAGCCAGGCAGAGCCGCTTTACCTCATCAATGCCGGTGGCCAGAGCGGCAATCCTGCCAGCCCGCATTATGCCGACGGCATCGAGCTTTATCTTTCCGGGCGCAACCGTCGCATGGCTTTCCATGATGAGCTGCTCCTGCAACAGCAGTTTGCCGACAAGCTCATCCTGCAACCCGTTCATTAGGAATTCGTACAGAACTGCCTGGGTAAGCGCGGATTCATCTGCCCATAAAGATGCAGATCTGTACGGATGAATCCGCACCTGCAAAAATTCCCTGCCTCAAGGGCAGGCATGCAAGGCGGGGCCGTGCTCATGGCTCCGCAAAAAAACGGGGAAGAAAAAATGGCGCTTGGCGCACTCATGCTGGACCTTGAAGGGCTGGCACTGACCGACGATGAAAAGGCACTGATCACACATCCGCATGTGGGTGGCATCATCCTGTTTGCGCGCAACTTCCAGAATGTGGAGCAGGTGACAGCGCTGGTGGCCTCCATTCGCGCCATCCGCCCTGAGCTCATCCTCGCGGTGGACCAGGAAGGCGGACGCGTGCAGCGTTTTCGCGAAGGCTTCGTCAAGCTGCCGCCAATGAAAGTCTTCGGTGATCTTTACGCCACACAACCCGGTGAGGCCCGCCAGCGCAGCTACCAGTGCGGCTGGCTCATGGCCAGCGAAGTGCTGGCCGTGGGCGTGGACATCAGCTTCGCGCCCATTCTGGACCTGGATTGTGGCCTTTCCCGCGTTATTGGCGACCGTTCCTTCCATGCCGATCCGCAGATTGCCGTAAAGCTGCTGCGCGAATTCATTCGTGGCATGCACGATGCCGGCATGGCGGCCACCGGCAAGCATTTTCCTGGCCACGGCTCGGTGGAAGCCGATTCGCATGTGGCCATGCCGGTGGACAACCGCCCCTGGAGCGATATCGAGGCGTTGGACCTCGTGCCGTTTGCGGCCCTGGCGCGCGAGCTGCAGGGCATCATGCCGGCACATGTGATCTATGCACGCGTGGATGACAAACCGGCTGGCTTCTCACCGTTCTGGTTGCAGGACATCCTGCGCCAGCGCCTGGATTTTGATGGCGTGATCTTCTCGGACGACCTCAGCATGGAAGGGGCGGGGGCCGCCGGCTCCTACGGCGAGCGCGCCAATGCCGCCCTGGATGCCGGTTGCGACATGGTGCTCGTCTGCAATAACCGCGCAGGTGCGCTTGAGGCCCTGAAAGCGCTGGAGGTGCGCGGGCAGCAGCCTGAGCAGCGCCGCTTTGCCCAACTGCGTGGCCGCTTCACCCATGACTGGAAGGGCCTGCATGCCGATGCCAGCTGGCAACTGAGCCGGGATGCCATGGGTGCTTTGACAGTGGGGTGATTATGAGTAGTGCCGGAAAGTCATCGGGCTCCCGCCTGCGCGGGCGCGGAAAAGGACGACTTTGTGAGCCGTAAAAAAAGAGATTTCTGTACTTGATTACCTATCTTTTTATCAAGGCTGTCATTCCCGCGAATGCGGGAATCTCTCGATGACAGGCAGGGCCTCAAGCATGAAGATTCCCGCTTTCGCGGGAATGACAATCACGTTCATGACGTTAAGTATATAAATCCCGTAAAAAACCGCAGCCAGAGGCTGCGGTTTTTTCTTCATTTAAAAGCAAGCCACTTTCCAAGAGAATGGCTTTGCTAATTCCTATTTGGCAGCATCGCCAATGGTTCCCGATATCTTGTCAAAGAGACCAGATATCGAAGTTCCTGCTCCAGTCAGCGCTGTCACAATGGCAATGGCAATCAACGCTGCAATCAACGCGTATTCAATAGCGGTTGCCCCTTCTTCTTCCCTGACAAATGCCATGACCTGATTTTTAAACGTGGCCAACTTCATGGTGCTGTCCTCATTCCTGGCTTCTTGATGTGTGGCAGACCCGGTGTGTTCCGTCCCCGCCTTCCCTTTTGGTGATTTAACTCTAGTCGGCATTTGGTCAGCGTCAAAAGACCGCCCACCCGGATTTACACAGATACGACAAGTGATTCGCTGGCGAGGATGAATGGCGTGATCTATAGCTTTTGCGAGCTTTGTAACGGCGCTGCGTTCAAGAGGGAAAACGTGCCGCCTGTTTGCAAAACAATACCGTTTGTACGGGGACTGTTAATCGGGTGGCGGACTGGCCGGCAGGGGTTTTGAAAGCGGTCGTCGGGGGAAGCCGGTCACTCGTGCTGATACAGGGATTGCCA
>JASLCO010000275.1 GCA_030146505.1 Moraxellaceae bacterium | reverse complement strand
CGGTGTTTCCAGATGTTCATTCGGAAGAATGACGATGCGCACATTGCTGCGGGCTTCGAGCTGGGTGAGGGCGCCACGCTTTTCATTGAGCAGGAAAGTGGCGACGGAAATCGGCACCTGCGCATTGATCTGCGCAGAGCGTTCCTTCAGCACTTCTTCTTCAATGACGCGCATGATGGACAGGGCGAGCGAGCGCACATCACGGATCACGCCGGTGCCGTTGCAGCGCGGGCAGACGAGGCCGGTGGTTTCTTCCAGGGAAGGACGCAGGCGCTGACGCGACAGCTCCAGCAGGCCGAACTTGGAAATGCGGCCGATCTGGATGCGGGCACGGTCCATGCCGAGCGCGTCACGCAGACGGTCTTCCACGGCGCGCTGGTGTTTCACCGGTGTCATGTCGATGAAGTCGATGACGATGAGGCCGCCGATATCACGCAGGCGCAGCTGGCGGGCGATTTCATCGGCCGCTTCCAGATTGGTGTTGAGCGCGGTTTCCTCGATGTCGCTGCCCTTGGTGGAGCGCGAGGAGTTGATGTCGATGGAGACCAGGGCTTCGGTCGGATCAATCACGATGGAGCCGCCGGAAGGCAGCTTCACTTCGCGCTGATAGGCCGTCTCGATCTGGCTCTCGATCTGGTAGCGGTTGAACAGCGGCACCGAGTCTTTATAGAGCTTGATCTTGTGCTGGTAGTGCGGCATCACCTGCTGCACGAAGTTCATGGCTTCGTTATAGGCGGTTTCGCTGTCGATCAGGACTTCATTGATGTCCTGGCGCAGGTAATCGCGCACGGCGCGGATGATGACATTGCTTTCCTGGTAGATCAGGAAGGGAGCCTGGCGCTCGCTGGCGGACTTGATGGAGGTCCACAGCGTGAGCAGGTAATCCAGATCCCACTGCAGTTCTTCGGCGCTGCGGCCGAGGCCGGCGGTGCGCACGATGGCGCCCATGTCCTGCGGGATGGTGATGGCATTCAGCGCATCTTTCAGTTCCTGACGCTCTTCACCCTCGATACGGCGCGAGATGCCACCGGCACGGGGATTGTTCGGCATGAGGACGAGATAACGGCCGGCCAGGGAAATGAAGGTGGAGAGGGCGGCACCCTTGTTGCCACGTTCTTCTTTCTCGACCTGGACGATGATTTCCTGGCCTTCCTTGATGGCGTCGCGAATGGTGATGCGGCCACCGGCTTCCTTGGAGGATTTGTTGAAATATTCGCGGGAGATTTCCTTGAGAGGCAGGAAACCGTGGCGTTCTGCGCCGTAGTCGACAAAGGCGGCTTCGAGGCTGGGCTCGACGCGGGTCACCTTGCCTTTATAGATATTGGCTTTTTTCTGTTCGCGAGCCGTGTGCTCGAGATCGAAATCGTAAAGACGTTGTCCATCTACCATCGCGACGCGCTTTTCTTCGGCGTGCGCGGCATTGATCAGCATGCGTTTCATGTTCTACCCAACGGGTTCGGCACTTCTGGTGCAGAACGCCGCCGGCAGCGGACGATCCTGTGACGCTCATGGCAGCCCTGTGATGAGGGTGGCCATGCAATTCCTGTTTTTGGCATGCGGGCGCGTGGGCATCGGCATGCAAACAAGTACAAGAACAAACAACACGTTCACTGTGGTGCCGGAAGTTCGCTGGCTTGTGGCCGGCGGGTGCGCAGGCACGGCCTTCCGTCACGCAGAAGCGGCGCGAAGCCACTTCAAAAATTCGTTCCGCTTTCCGGTAGCGTTCCATTTGCCAGAGTGCAAATGGTGGCAAAGGCGGACGAGCCGCCCCGGATTTTCGGGAAAAAGCCGTGTTACGCGCCTTTTGCTGCCTGGTTATTCAGGTGATGCAGCGGCCGGCGGTGGCTTTAGCCCGGTTCTTGATTGCCGCCGGAGGTGCATGGAGTGCGGCGCATCGTGACAGTTTCGTCATGAAGGCCGGCGATTTGCTGTTCCTGCGGCAATCCGTGCCTGCAGATAACGGAAGTGGATATCGGCGTGGCTGCTGCGGCCCGTGTTCCGGCGAAAAATTACGGCCTGGACGGGGCCTGTCCTGTGACAGGGCAGCGGCTCGCGACACATGTACCCGGCTTCTGTACAATCGGCCCCCTTTTGGCGGCAGCTCCCTGTGCATTACAAGCATGTCTGGGGGCCTGGCCCGGGTCTCCGGTTCTGCAAGCGACGGGCAACTATAGCAGCAGGATTCGTGTCCGGCCACAGGTATCCGCCCCAGCCTATTGATTGCTAAATGGTTTTCCAGACGTGACCGCAGACAACGAGGCGCAGGCCTCCGTGCGATTGCTGACGGTGCCCGATGATGTGGCCGGTCAGCGTATCGACAACTTCCTCCTTACCCAGCTCAAGGGCGCACCGCGCACCCTGGTTTACCGCATCCTGCGTACGGGTGAGGTGCGCGTGAACAAGGGGCGTATCAAGCCAGACTACCGCCTGCAGGCGGGCGATGTGGTGCGTGTGCCGCCGCTGCGCCTGGCCGAGAAGGAAGAAGGCGAGCGCCCTGCCGCGGGCGTGATCCGCAATCTGGCCTCCCGCATTGTTTATGAAGAAGGCGGCCTGCTGGTGCTGAACAAGCCGGCGGGGCTGGCAGTGCATGGCGGCAGCGGGGTTTCCTGGGGTGTGGTAGAGGCCATGAAACTGGTCCGACCAGAGGCGCCTTTCATAGAGTTGGTGCATCGTCTGGATCGTGATACCTCCGGCTTGCTCATGCTGGCCGAGAAGCGCAGCGTGCTGCGCGAGCTGCATGGCTATCTGCGTGAAGGCCGTATGGAGAAGGTCTATATCGCCTTGCTGGCCGGACGCCTCAAGGGTGGTAGTCACCAGGTCACGGCGCCTTTGCTGAAAACCAATCTGCCCAATGGTGAACGCATCGTCCGTGTCTCCAGCGAGGGCAAGGAGGCGCTGACCGACTTCCGGGTAATTGAAAGAATAGGTAATACCACTCTGGTGGAGGCCAGGCCCAAGACCGGCCGTACCCACCAGATCCGCGTGCATGCCCAGTATCTGGGGCATCCGCTGGTGGGCGACGAGAAGTATGGCGATGACGGCATCAACAAGGCCATGCGTACGGCGCACGGGGCGGGCCGTCTCTTCCTGCATGCGCGTGCCTTGCGCATCCGTCTTTCTGGTATGACCACTGATTTGCGGCTTGAGTGTCCGCTCGAGCCTGAGCTGGAAGCTGTTCTGGAGAGTATGCGCCGTGCCTGAGCCCC
>JASLCO010000268.1 GCA_030146505.1 Moraxellaceae bacterium | reverse complement strand
CCGTGGGCGTGGGCATCGCCGCTGCCGGATACAGCCTGGTGCCGACGCTGACCTTCCTCGGCCTGCTCATGACCAGCGCCCTGGCCTTCGGCAACCTCTACCTCATGACGCTGGCCGCCTTCATCACGCTGGTGGGCAGCCTGCTCGGCGGCGTGATCTTCGGTTTCAAGATCATTCCCTACGCGCAGACACCAGCCGAAATGACAGCCGTGGCCATAGGCGGCTTCACCTGCTACGTCGGACTGTCCGCCTTTTATATCCGCGCACAGGCCCGCAACCTGCTGCGTGCCAAGAACCAGATCCTGGAGCAGCAGGAACAGGCCATACAGGTCTCGCGCAAGCTGGTGAAATACCTGCCGGCACAAGTCTGGGAATCCATCTTCTCCGGCAAGCGCGATGCCCGCCTGCAAAACCACCGCAAGAAACTGTCGGTCTTCTTTTCCGACATCAAGGATTTCACCGAAACCACGGATGAAATGTCGCCGGACGCCCTGACCGAAATGCTCAATTACTATTTCGACCAGATGTCCAAGATCGCGCTGCGCTATGGCGGCACCATCGACAAATTCATCGGCGACGCCATCCTGATCTTCTTCGGCGACCCCTCGACAAAAGGTGCAAAGGAAGATGCCGTGGCCTGCGTGTCCATGGCCATCGACATGCGCAAACAGATGCAGGTGATGCGGCAGAAATGGGGCAGCATGGGCGTGGAAAAACCCCTGCACATCCGCATGGGCATCACCACCGGCTACTGCCATGTGGGCAACTTCGGTTCGGAATCGCGCATGGACTACACCATCATCGGCCGTGACGCCAACCTCGCCTCACGCCTGCAGAGCGTGGCCGACCCGGATGAAATCCTGATCTCCAACGACACCTACCTGCTGGTGCGCGACAAGATCATGTGCCGCGAAAAGGGTACCGTGCGCCTGCGCGGCATCGCCAATCCGGTGCAAGTCTGGCAGGTGGTGGATTTCCGTGCCGACCTCGGCGCCAACACCACCTGGATAGAACACGAGCTGGACGGCTTTGCCATGCTCATGGACATCAACAAGGTGAAGAACTACGACAAGGAACGCATCGTGAAGGTACTGGAAAGTGCCGCCCAGCGCCTCAAGGACAAGCGCATCGGCTGATGCGCTTTTTCTTTTTTCCACCGTCTTTCCACGTGGAATTCATGAACTTCATTGACCGCCCCTTTTTTCAATGTCGTCCTCGCAAAACGGGGGAGACAGCGCAACGGGGCATATCTACAAATCCCCGTTTATCCGCTTCCCTCCCTGGTCAGGCATGCTCACGCCAGCCACCAGATGCTGTGCCCGGTGATAGGCCGCCAGGTATTCGCGCCTGGCCTCCCGGGGCAAGGCAGCCAGCACCTCGGCAGACAAACCCGTCGCAGCGAAGCCGGAAGGAGTTTCTTCCAGGCGTGGATTCCCTGCCGGGAAACGCCAGCCGGAAAGGGTAGAAGGCGAAAAGGGAGGCTTGGAAAAACGGCGGCGCATGTCGGACTCCTTGGCTCGCATGAGCGTTCTGCGAATGCGGCAGAGTCTGTGCAGGGAGGCCGGTCTGCGCCATTAAGGCTTTGTCGGGGGATTACCGGTTTTGCGTTCAGGAATGTTGGGCTTGGGTAAAATCCGCAGGCATGGCTGCCGCTAGACACGATCCCGCAACAACACCACGGCATGCTGCTGCTCCTGCTGGATTTTCAGCAGGCGCGACTCCTGCCCCGCCAGACTGCCGCTGCGTGCGGCTTCTTCCAGGATGCGGCACTGCTCGGCAAGGTACACCAGACCCAGATTGGCACTGGCGCCCTTGAGACTGTGCGCTGCCTTGCGCACGCCATCGAGGTCGGCACGGCCAAAGGCCTGCGACATGTCGTCAACGCGCACGCCGGAATCCTGGATATAGGTGCTGATGAGTGAAGGAAATTCCTCATCAAGAATACTGCGCAACTCTTCCAGCAGCGCCTCGTCCAGATACAGCTCACTCATGGCATATGCCTCGTTTCATGCTTCTGTTTCCTGCCAGGCAAACTCGACCAGCACTTCGTTGCCGGGAGGGGAATATTCCACACGACGGCACAACGCGGCAACCAGTGTCAGGCCACGGCCGTAATAGGCCGGGCTTTTTTCGTTCCGCGCATTGCCGGCCTCGAAGCGGAAACCCTTGCCGCTGTCTTTCACCTGCAGGCGCAATACGCCACCACCCGGTTCCGGCACGACCTCCGCACGCAGGCGTATTCTGGCCTGCTCCAGATGCAGCAGGCGCTCGGCACGCAGCTGGTAATACTGGCGAAAACCGTCGGCGCTTTTTTTCAGGTCGGAATCCAGCCCCAGCACACCATGCTCCAGGGCATTGGAATAAAGCTCGGTGACGATGGTGTTGATGGTGCCGCTCTGCGCACGCAGGCCGGGCGCCTGCAGCAGCATGTGCATGAACAGTGGCACCGGGTCCAGCGCGCGCAGGCTGTCGGCATGCAGCTCGTATTCCAGCGCCCAGCTGCCCACCGGCCGGCGTTTTCCCGAGACCTGCGGCTCGGCCTGGCGGGGCATATCGTTATCGTGCAGCCGCACTTCCACCAGCGAATAATCATCGCTCTGGCTGCCCTGCTCGCTGAATTCGCGCAATTTGCCGGTGATGTGCGCAAACATGTCGGGATGGACCGCCTCACCCTCTTCGAACAGGGCCACCAGACGCTGTTCGCCGAACATCTCTCCCGCCGGATTCGCCGTTTCGATAATGCCGTCCGACCAGAGATAGATCGCATCTTCAGGCTGCATTTCCACGATCTGCGGCACATAACGGAACTGGTCCGCCGCCAGCACGCCCAGCGGCAGATGGCGCGAAGGAATGCGGCTCAGGCGGCGCGAGCCGGGATGATGCACCGCGCCGTCCGGCAGGCCACCGGCCCAGATTTCCGCATGCCGGTGGCGATAGCTCAGCTGCACCGCCGTAGCGCAGCAGAAAATCGACGGCGGCAATACCGTTTTCAGGCGGCCGTTGATTTCGCGCAGGATGGCCTCCAGCCCGAAGCTCTTGGCCGCCATGCCGTAAAAGATTTCTGAAAGCGGCATGATGCCAATGGCAGCGGGCAGGCCATGGCCGGTGAAATCCCCCAGCAGCACGAGCAGGTCACCCCCCGGCTGGCGTGCCGCCAGCAGCACGTCACCGTTGAAGATCGCCATCGGCGACATGAGGTAACGGATGTTTTCCGCGCTCAGGGCGCCAAGGCGCGCAATGCGGTCGAAAATGCCTTTGGCCGCCTGCTGTTCGGCAATCAGGTGCTCGCGCTGGCCGCGCACTTCCGAGTGCAGGCGGCGCAGGCGCGAGAAGGCCTTGATCTTGGCCTGCAGGATGACGGGGTTGTAAGGCTTGCTGAGGAAATCATCTCCCCCGGCCTCGAGGCAGGCAGCCAGGTCACGCGCATCGTGCAACGACGTAAGGAAAATGATGGGAATGAGCTCGTTGCCGGCCAGCTCGCGCATGCGGCGCGCTGCCGAGATGCCATCCATGCTCGGCATCATCACGTCCAGCAGCACCAGGTCCGGCGGTGACTGCTCGAAATGCTGCACGGCCGCCAAGCCGTCCTCCACGGCGTCCACCACATGGCCCTGCCGCTTGAGCAGGGTTTCCATGATGAGACGATCGGTGGGGCTGTCGTCCGCCACCAGGATGCGCAGCCGCTGGGCAGTCATCGCAGCACTCCGGCTTTCGCGGTCAGCATCTTTACTGGATGCTGAAAAGCTGCTCGAAATTCGAGATGGCGAGGATTTTCTTCACATCGGGGTTGCAGTTGATGATGCGCACGCGCTTGCCGTCACCACCGGCGTGATCGCGCAGCAGGAGCAGCATGCCCAGGGCCGAGCTGTCGAGATAGGTGGCCTCGCGCAAGTCCACGGTATAGGACTGCATGTCCGCCGGCGCATTTTCATAGGCGTTGCGGAAATCCTGGTGCGTGCTGAAATCAAAACGTCCCTTGACGTGTATGGTCAGCTCTTTCCCGTCGGCGGAAACTGAAGAAAGAATGCTCATGAATATCTCCTGGGTCCGGCAATGACTGCTGCGAAGGGCAGTACATGCCGGTACTACATGGCTTGTCCGCATTCTTCACTGCCGGCGTCGCGAGGGACAAGCCCGCCGCGGGCCATGCATGCCGGTTTTTTCACCAATCCGGGGCGTGCATCACAGTGAAATGCCGCCTGAGGGTAGACCAGACGGCTGGACTTTACCGTCGGGATTGCGTCACCGGGAAAAAAGGCAAAAGCTATGCGCCATCCGCCCTGCCGAGCCCTGCCCCATGACTGCATCGCCCCCTGCGCACGACATTGAAATCTATCTGCAGGACACCAGCACCGACCGCATCCTCGAATGGCTGGCCAGCCGCTTTCCCGAGGCCGGAGGCAAGCCGCCGAAAGCGGCCGGCAAGAAACAGTGGCGCCTGCTGCTGAAACACGAAGGCCACGACATTCCCGTGCTGGTGATCGAAGAAGGCAGCCCCGGCTTCGCCTCGATATGGTTCGACAGCCCGCACACGCCCTGGGACAGCGACATGGCCTGCGCCCGTGAAGCCCACGCCCATTTCGGCACGGAGATCCGCGCCACACCCGGCAGCTGGCAGGAAGGCGACGATCCCGACCTCTGGTGGCACATCAACGCGCAAGGCGAAGGTTTGCTGCACTGGCAAGGCTGATTTGCCGCCCGGCACGGATTTTCCAGCGCCCATAAGTTACATCCGCAAGATTCACCCCCACCTTGCTAGACTTGCGAAAAGCAAGGGCCGGGCCCGACCGGCCCCCTGGCGGAGAGGCATGCATGAACGCAAGCCATCTGAAGCACACCGGGCTGATTCTTTCCGGGGGTGGTGCCCGTGCGGCGTATCAGGTGGGTGTGCTGCGCGCGATTGCCGAACTGCTTCCTCACGATTACCCCAATCCCTTCGACATCATCTGCGGCACGTCTGCCGGCGGCCTCAATGCCGCCAGTCTGGCAGCCCATGCCGGCTGCCTGCGCTCCGGCGTGGACCTGCTGGAATCGGTGTGGGGCAATTTCAGCACCGACCAGGTCTACCGCACCGACTGGCCTGGCGTGCTGCGCCGCGCCGCCCGCTTCCTCTGGACCATGGCCTTTGGCCGCTTGCGCAGTGATCTGCCGGTGTCGTTGCTGGACAACAGCCCCCTGCGCGAACTGCTGGACCGCCACATTCCGCTGGCCGACATCCAGTCTGCCATCGAGGCCGGGCATCTGCGCGCGCTCTGCATCACGGCATCCGGTTATGCCAGTGGCGAGTCGGTGAGCTTTTTCCAGGGCGCTGCCACGCTGGAAAACTGGCGACGCTCGCGCCGCATCGGCATACGCAGCAACATCACGCTGGACCATCTCATGGCGTCGGCTGCCATCCCCATCATTTTTCCGGCAGTGCGCGTCAATCGCGAGTTTTTCGGTGACGGAGCCCTGCGCCAGCTTTCACCGGTGAGCCCGGCACTTCATCTGGGCGCAGAACGCGTGCTGGTGATAGGCGTGGGAGGACAGTCGCGCAAACCGGTGCGGGAAAAAACCGTGGCGTACCCAAGCATTGCGCAGGTGGCCAGCCACATCATGAACAGCTCCTTCATCGACAGCCTGGAAGCCGATGTGGAGCGGCTTTCGCGCATCAACAACACGCTGGCGCTGATTCCCGAAGACGTACGCATGCAGCATTCCACGCTGCGCCCGGTGGAAGTGATGGTGATGTCGCCACCGGCCGAAGTGCTGGACACCATTGCCATGCGTCACGCTCACCTGCTGCCTGGCAGCATACGGCTGTTCGTGCACGGCTCCGGCGCCACCCACCGCTCCGGCTCCGGCGTGCTGAGCTACCTGCTGTTCGAAGCCGCCTACTGCCATGACCTCATGATGCTGGGCTATCACGACGCCAACAGCCGTCAGGAAGAATTGCGGCGCTTCCTCGGCATAGCCGAAAACATGGATGAGCGCAGCAATGTGGTGGAATTCAAAAGGGCAGAGTGAAAGCAAGAAGAAAGCGAAGAATCTGCTCCCTGCAGGTCGGGCTTCAGCCCGACAACAACGCCAGACTCACCGCACCATGTCGGGCTGAAGCCCGACCTACAAGAACCCATAAAACCCGGCCATGGCACCGCTCAGTATTTCTCCGGCACCTCGCGCAAGCGCATCAGGCCCTCTTGCGCCGTGGTGGCCACCAGGCGGCCATCCTGCGTGAAAATGCGACCGAAATTCATGCCGCGCGACGCCGAGGCATTGGGCGAATCCATCTCATACAGCAGCCACTCATCCACGCGGAAATCGCGGTGGAACCACATGGCATGATCTAGACTGGCCGCCTGCATATTGTTCTGCAGGAAGGAAACACCATGGGGCAGCATGGCCGTGCCCATGAGCGCGAAGTCTGACGCAAAAGCCAGGATGCACTGGTGCAGGAAGGGATCATCCGGCAGGCGGTTCTGCGCACGCATCCAGTGATGGCGCACGGCCTCCTGCTTGACCGGCGCAAAGGGGTTCACGGGATTGATGGGACGGATTTCAATGGGGCGCTCGCGCACGAACACGGCACGGATCTTTTCCGGAATCATCCCGGCAATTTTCTGGCGCAGCTCCGTTTCGCTGGGAATGCCGTCGGGGCCGGCCACCTCGGGCATCGGCGCCTGGTGTTCCAGACCCTCCTCATGCACGGCAAACGAGGCCGACATCGTGAAGATGATTTCACCGTGCTGTATGGCCTTCACATTGCGCGTGGCAAAGCTCTTGCCGTCGCGCAGGCTTTCCACCTGGTAGACGATGGGTGCGGTGGTATCGCCGGCTCGCAGGAAATAGGCATGCAGGGAATGGGCAAGCCGGCCCTCCACGGTACGGCCGGCCGCCATCAGTGCCTGTCCCAGTACCTGGCCACCAAACACGTTCTTGCCGACCAGGTTGCGGCTCTGGCCCCGGAAGAGGCCGGCCTCGATGACTTCCAGTTCGAGAAGGTCCAGAACTTCCTGCATCACATTGCTCACGGGCAACTCCTCTCCGGGGAATAAAAAAGGTCTGTGAGACTAGCCTAGACCACCCCAAAGCGGAACAGTCGTACAGGCCGGCTTGCACGGCCCTGCTGGCCATAAAAAAGGATTCATGTATTTGACCCTCCCCTCCTGATTCGCCGTTCCGGCGAAAGCCGGAGCCCATCATTCGGTGATAAGGATCATTGTCGTATGGATTGCGACCCGCGCCGGGATGACACCCCCTTGGAAGGGGTGGCATGTATGTAAACCGCCAAAAAAATCCCGGCCTGAGCCGGGATATGAAAGGAAATGCCGTATTGGCCGGTTCAGGATACCAGCGTGGGCTGGCCGACCAAGAATTCGTTCAGCCGGGCCGTGAGGAAGTCCGGGCTGGCATGACCGCGGAGGCGGCGACGGGCTTCCACATAGGCAGGAATGTAGGCAAGGCGGCGCGGTATCCAGGGATGCACGCGACGGATGACCGCCGTCGTGCGGCGGAAGCTGGCCATGTTCTTTTCCGTGGCCGGCGGCAGGCCGAAACCTTCACGCAGGCGCTCGGGCATCAGCATGCTGGTCATGACGCGGAAATGGGAAAGCACCGGCCTGAGTGCCGGAGTATCCAGGTCGAAAAGATAAGCGGCGATTTCACGTGCTTCGGGCGTCACGGTGAGCTGGTCGGAATTCCACATGGCCTCGCAATAGTCCATGAAGTCATTCCATGTTGCCGGGAGGTCTTCCTCACGGATGCCGAAGCAGTAAGCAAAGAGCTTGGACTCTTCGTAATACTGTTCTTTTTCGGCGGCCGTGAGTTCGCGCACGAACATTTCATACATCTTGACCGCGCCTTCCCACAGCGTGGCGTGCACCCAGAGCATGGCGTTCGTTTCATTGGCCTGGTAGTGCGAGCCCTGATGGAAGGCACCGGCTTCGCTGTGTATCTTGCCGGTCATGCCGCGATGGATGTTGTGCACGGCGATACAGCATTTCAGCAACTGGTCCGTGCTGCCGAACACCATGGTCCAGACATTGGTGAAAGTGCGCTGGAAACGGCCGAAGGGATCTCCTACGGTTTCCGAATGATCGAACACGGCATTGGCCACCCCGGGATGGGCCAGTTGCAAAAGGGCGGCGCGGCCAGCGCCGAAGAAATTCACGAAATGCTTGTTCACTTCCCAGAACATGGTGTCCGGTCCGAACAGGCCTTCGGCCGGATCTATGGATTTCTTTTTCAGCACTTCCAGCTGTGCCAGCAATTGTTCGCGCGTGATGTGATGGGGCTCTTCAGGCAACTGATACATACCTGCATCTCCTCATGACAGTACCGGCCCGTGCTAATGCCGCTGCCTTCTGGTTTTCATTGATGTGCACCAGCCCTGGCACTTCCGGAATGGAAAACGGCAGTCCTTTCAGGGACTGCCGCAAGATGGCGGGAAAACCCCCGGGCCTCAATGGCGGGACCGGGCGCTCATATTGGCCGATTTGTTCAGGGGGGAAACAGCGCCCTAAAGCCAGCCGGCGCGGCGCAGGCGCCGCCAGAGAACGGCACAGCCCAGAGCCATGACGACCAGCGTCACGGGATAGCCGTAGTGCCATTTCAGCTCCGGCATGAATTCGAAATTCATGCCGTAGAAGCTGGCGATCATGGTGGGGACAGCCAGGATGGCTGCCCATGAGGCAAGGCGTTTCACCACCTCGTTCTGGGTGGTCGTGACCATGGCCATGTTCACGTCCATGGCCACCTTCACCATCTCGCTCTGGGCATTGATGACATCGTTGATGCGCAGCACATGGTCATTGATGTCGCGCAGCCAGGGATAGACCGCCTTGGGCATCATCTTTTCGTCCACGTGCATGAGGTAGCCGCAGATGTCCTGCATGGGCGTGGCGGCCATGCGCATGTTCACAAGATCGCGCTTGAGCTCGTAGAGATGCTTGACGGTCTTGCGCCGGAAGGTGACGCCGAAAATGTCGTGCTCGATGCTCTTGAGATAGGTGTTGAGGTCCTCCATCACCGGATAGTAGTTGTCCACCACGAAATCGAGGATGGCATAGAGCACCCAGGCCGGCCCCAGCTTCATCATCTTCGGTGTCTGCTCGCAGCGCTGGCGCACCGGCGCATAGCTGAAGGACGGCCCCTGGCGCACGGTCAGCACATAGTGCGGCCCCACGAAGATATAGGTGTGACCAAGGCAGATATCATCGTTTTCCAGGCGTGCGGTGCGCACCACCACGAACAGCGTGTCGCCGTAGGACTCGATCTTGGGCCGGTGCTGCGGGCGCGTGGCATCTTCCACCGCCAGCTCGTGCAGGCCGAACTCCTCTTTCAGCAGTTTCATTTCCACGGCATCGGGCTCGTGCATGCCCACCCACACGAAGTGGTCGGGATTTTCCTGCAGTGCCTCGCTGACCTGGTCGACAGGAATGTCGCCGACCTTGTCTCCTGTCTTGCGGTTGTAGACCACGCAATTGACCACACTCATGCTGCGCCGGCTCCTTCGCCTCCTGACAAACTGGCTGCAAGATAGCAGAGACCATGCGCCAGGTGACGGCTTTGCGGCCGCATCGGCCTTTGACAAGGGAAGCACCCGCACGTTTGAATCCGGCGACCGCGGCACGCTGTCCACGTCACGATGAGGAAAACCGGCCATGAGCTGGCAAGGCAATGTATTGAACCGGGTGCTGCGCCGCACCATGAAGCCGCTGATGTTCTCCAGCCATCCCACGCGGGCACGCATGGGCATTTCGGCCTGGGCACTGGAAGCGTCCGCCACGCTGATGCCGGTGCCGGCCGTCAGGGTCACGCCGTCGCGCGGCATCCTGCGCGGCGAATGGGTGGAGCCGCTGGAGCATGCTTCGTCCACCGTCATCCTGTATCTGCATGGCGGAGCCTATATTGCCGGTTCCTCCCGTACCCACCGCCCGCTCACGGCGGAGCTGGCCCGCAGTGCCGACGCCCGCGTGCTGGCACTGGATTACCGCCAGGCGCCCGATCATGCCTGGCCGGCCTGGCTGGACGATGCCATGGCAGCCTACCAGCACCTGCTCAAGACCGGTCACCGCCCGGAAAGCATCGTGCTGGCCGGGGATTCGGCCGGTGGCAATCTGGTGCTCGTGACCCTCCTGCGCCTGCGCGAGCTGGGCCTGCCGTTGCCGGCCGGTGCCATCTGCCTGTCCCCCTGGACCGATCTGGCCTGCGGCTACCAGTCGCACCGCCTCAATGCCCAGCACGAAGCCATGCTCAAGCCCGAGGCCATACGCCGCCTCGGGCTGCACCATATCGGCACGCGCAATCCCAAAGACCCGCTGATCTCGCCGGCCTATGCCGACCTCAACGACCTGCCACCGCTCATGGTGCATGTAGGCACAAAGGAAATCCTGCTGGACGATGCCCGCGCCATACGCCGCAACGCCAAGCGTGCCGGCATACGCCTGCATTACCGCGAATGGCAGGACATGCCGCATGTCTTCCCGCTCTTCCACCGCATCCTGCCGGAAGGCCGCAAGGCCATCGCGCAGATGGCCACCTTCGTGAAAGACGTGACGCACTGAGAGCCTGTTTGCGGTCTTTTGTCGTCATGAGTCCGGCGAAGAACCTGCCCCGGCAGGCTTGAGCCCGGGGCCGGAACGACGTTTCCAAGGGCGCTGACGAGCAAAAGCCAGCCGTTTCAGAGATAGTGAACAGACTCTGAACACGCATCTCCCTCGCCTGCCTGCGCTGGCGAGGCTTCATTCCCGGAACATCTGCAGCCGCCACCACATTTTTTGTTACATTCACCCCGGCCCACGGCCCATGCAGACCCGGACGCTTTGCTAACATGGCGCGCGTTTCTCCCTGACAAACAATGAGTTAGATATGCTCAACGGGCTCAGCAACCTTTTCCTCCTGCTTGCACGCAAACTGCTTTACGTCTTCGTGCGCACTACCATCCTGCCGGAAGACCTCAAGACACTGGGCATAGATAGCAGCAAGCCGGTTTGCTATGTGCTGCAGACCCGCTTCTTCTCCAATCTGCTGGTGCTGGAAAAGGAAACGCGCAAGGCCGGCCTGCCGCGCGCGCTGAAACCCATGGCAGGCTCCGCTCAGCTCAGGGAAGACCGCTCCATGTTCTTCCTCACCCGTGGCGAAAATCCCTCGATACTGCAGCGCAACCGCTTTGCCTATTCGCCGCGCTTCATACGTCTGGTCGAAGCTGTGCGCGCCAATCCGGAGCTGGATGTACAACTGGTGCCGGTCACCATTCTCTGGGGCCGTTCGCCGGACAAGGAAGACTCCCTGTTCAAGCTGCTCTTTGCCGATTCCTGGGCCACGCCCGGCATGCTCAAGCAACTGGTCACCATCCTGCTGCACGGCCGCCAGACCTTCGTGAAATTCAGCGCACCGGTATCGGTACGGGAAATCGTCGAAGAAAACCTCTCCGAGGAAATCACCCTGCGCAAACTGGCCCGCGTGCTGCGCGTGCACTTCCACCGCCAGCGCGAAATGGCCATAGGCCCCGACCTTTCCCACCGCCGCAACCTGGTCAACAGCATCCTGCAGGCGCCGCCCGTACAGGCAGCCATTGCCAGCGAAATGCGCGGCAAGAAAATTCCGCATGAAAAAGCCGTGGCGCGCGCGCGCGAATATGCGGATGAAGTCGCCGCCGACTATTCCTATCCCGTGATACGTTTCTTCGACATCCTGCTCACCTGGTTGTGGACACGCCTTTATGACGGCGTGGACGTGCACCACTTCGATGCCGTGCGCGAAGCAGCCACCGACCATGAAATCGTCTACGTACCCTCGCACCGCAGCCATATCGACTACCTGCTGCTCTCCTACGTGATCTTCCACCGCGGCCTGATGACGCCGCATATCGCCGCCGGCGCCAATCTCAACATGCCGGTGGTGGGCTCCCTGCTGCGCCGTGCCGGCGCCTTTTTCCTGCGCCGCAGCTTCAAGGGCAATTTCCTCTATGCCGCCGTCTTCAATGAATACCTGCACCTGATCACGGCCAAGGGCTATTCCATCGAGTACTTCATCGAAGGCGGGCGTTCGCGCACCGGCCGCCTGCTGGCGCCACGCACCGGCATGCTGTCCATGACCCTGCGCAGCTATCTGCGCGACCACAGCCGCCCCATCGTCTTCATTCCCGCCTATATCGGTTATGAAAAACTGATGGAGGGAAAAACCTATGTCGGCGAACTGGCCGGCAAGCCCAAGCAGAAGGAAACCATCTGGGGCGTGCTGGGCGCCGTGCGCAAGATCCAGAAAACCTTCGGCAAGGTGCAGCTCAGCTTTGGCGAACCCATCTACCTGGAAAAACTGCTGGATGCCGAATTCGAGGCCTGGCGCGAAGTGCAGGTGGGGGACAACGAAAAAACGCCCTGGATGAATGCCGTCATCGACAAGCTGGCCGACCGCATCAACACCAACATCAACGGCGCGGCCTCGGTCAATCCCATCAACCTGCTCAGCGTCATCCTGCTGTCCACGCCCAAGCATGCCATGGACGAAGAAGCGCTGATTGCCCAGATCGACCTCTACCGCCGCCTGCTGGCCAGCGTGCCCTACAGCGACCACATCGAAGTCACGCCGCTCACGGGCAAGGAAATCATCGCCTACGGCGAACAGCTGAAAATCCTGCATCGCATCCGGCATCCGCTGGGCGACATGCTGGGCGTGAGCGAAGAGCAGGCCATGCTGCTCACCTACTTCCGCAACAATGTCCTGCACCTTTTCATACTGCCCTCGCTGATTGCCTGTCTCCTCCAGCACAACGGCGAGCTGCGGCGCGAACAGGCAATACAGCTGGTGAAGAGCATCTATCCCTTCATGCAGTCCGAACTCTTCCTGCCCTGGTGCAGCGAGTCCGTGGAGGCCGTGATAAGCCGGTGGCTGGACGCCTTTGTGGCCAGCAATCTCCTGATTGCCCGCAGCAGCGACGTGCTCATCTGCCCCAGCCCCAACAGCGAAGCCTATGCCGAGCTCAATGTACTGGGCCAGGGCGTGCGCCAGAACCTGGAGCGCTACTACATGACCGTGTCCCTGCTCACCCAGCAGGGCTCGGGCCGTATTTCGCAAAAGCGCCTGGAAGACCTGGGCCACATGCTGGCGCAACGCCTGTCCATCCTGCACGAGTTCAGCGCGCCGGAATTCTCCGACAAGGCCCTCTTCCGCAATTTCGCCGAAACCCTGGTCAATACCGGCGTGGTGACTACAGACAGCAATAGCTGCCTGGTCTTTGACGAACGCCTCATCAATATCGCTTCCGAAGCCCGCCTCATCCTGAGTGCCGAAATCCGCCACAGCATCCAGCAGATCACCCGTGTGACCGAAGCGGAAATCGAAACAGCACTGGCCGCCGGCAAGGACAAGAAAAAAGAGAAAGTGGCCTGAGGCCCGTAGGTGCGAATTCATTCGCACGCCAGACCCTGACCCTGCCGGGATGTGCGAATGAATTCGCACCTACACAGGGCTGTGGAGATACAAGCCCCATAAAAAAACGCCCTTGAAGGGCGTTTTTTTATGGCTTCGGCAAGCAACTCACGTCAAGGCAGCCAGTGCCTTTTCATAGTCCGGCTCATCCGCAATTTCCGCTACCTGCTGCGTGTAGGCAACGCGGCCGTTCTCGTCAACCACCACCACGGCACGCGACAACAAGCCTCGCAGCGGGCCGGTGGAAATGGTGAGGCCATAATCCTGGCCAAAGCCGGGAGCACGGAACACCGAGGCGGCCACCACATTGTTCAGGCCTTCAGCGCCGCAGAAGCGGCCCAGGGCAAAGGGCAGGTCAGCAGAAACGCAAAGTACCGTGGTATTGGCCAGTGCTCCGGCCTTTTCATTGAACTTGCGCACGGAAGTGGCACAGGTCGGCGTATCCACGCTGGGGAAGATGTTCAGCACCACGCGACGGCCACGCAGGTTCTTGAGGGCAACTTCGGAGAGATCGGGTTTGACCAGGGTGAATTCGGGCGCATCCACGCCGTTTTCCGGCAGCTCGCCCACGGTCTGCACGGGGCTGCCCTTGAGGGTGATGGTGGTCATAACGGGGTTCCTTGGGCTGGGAAAGAAGGCAGTAAAACTAGCACAGCGTGAAAAAGCTGTCTGTCGTTCCTGCCCCTCTGCAGGAGC
>JASLCO010000229.1 GCA_030146505.1 Moraxellaceae bacterium | reverse complement strand
AACGTCGTCCCGGCGCAGGCCGGGAACCATAAAGCATTGTAAGAATCACCGTCACATGGGTCCCGGCCGGCGCCGGGGCGACGAAAAAGGAAGATCGTGAACAGGCTCTCAGGGTTTGCGGACGTGCTCGGTGATCAGGCGGTCCATCTCGGCGCGCAGCCGTACGCGCAGCTCGCTCTTGATGATTTCCATCTGGGCTTCGATCAGGTTTTCCACGACCGGGCCCAGCTTGAGGCGCAGCTCGCGCTCCAGATCCACCTGTTCGTGGCTGGGGGGCGTGCCGTTGCCCATGCTGGCCTGCATGAGCTCGCGCAGGCCGGCCGAGGCCTGGGTCTGGCTGGCCTGCAGCTTGTCCAGGATGCTTTTGGGCAGGAAGGGATTGTCCTTGCGTGCCGGTGCCGCGGTGGTCTCTTCGCTTTCGGCTTCCACAAACAGCTGGCCCTGGTTACGGGCCGGGCTGGCCGGAATGCTGCGGCCTTCAGTTTTTTTGACGGGTGCGGCGGGAGGAGGACTGCCGGCCAGAAGTGGCATGTCTTCCTCTTCCAGGAAGATATAAAGGTCGCGCAACTCGCCGATCAGCTCGCGCTTCTGTGCGCGGCTGCTGCGCTTCCAGCGCAGGTCGAAATCCGGTCCGAGATCATCGAAGTGGCGTGCCATGGCCGTCATTGGGAGCTCATTGGGTCTGCGTTGGTCAGGAAGGCGATCAAATATTGTGCGAAGTGACAGGGTAGCCCTGTTGCTTGTACTGGCGCCAGTGCTGGCGCACGGCTTCGCGCATGGGCTCATCGCCACCGACGATTTCCACGATGCGGCGGAAACGCTGCGGCTGGGCCGGCGCATTGGCGTGCAGATTGATGAGCAGATCGCCGGCCTCGGGGGGAATGTCCTTCCAGCCTATGCGCACGGGCGGTGGCGGCGTGGGGCCGTCACCGACGATGTGATGCGGGATGAAGCTTTCCGCCTTGAAGGTCCAGAGCAGCTCGTCGAGCTGCTCGGCCTCGGCCTGGTCGCGTGCATGCACATAGATGCTGTGCTTTTGCTGGAAGGCTTTTTCGATGATGCGGCAGGCCGTGGAGAGGCGCTTTTCCGGCGCCTGATCGGCAAGGACGTAGAAGGTGATTTCCATGGGGCTTCTGCTTGCCTGCCGTGGTTGTAGGAGCGGCTTCAGCCGCGAACAAATGGGGGCGGAGCGGTTCGCGGCTGAAGCCGCTCCTACGGAAGCCCTTACTCAGTGCGAGCTTTCAGGTATTCCATGAGCAGGGGCACCGGGCGGCCAGTGGCGCCCTTGTTGCCGCCGGAATGCCAGGCCGTGCCGGCGATATCCAGATGCGCCCAGTTGTAGTCCTTGGTGAAGCGGGCCAGGAAGCAGGCCGCCGTGATGGCACCGCCATTCGGGGCATTGCCGATATTGGCGATGTCGGCAAAGGGCGATTCCAGCATGTCCTGGTAATCGCTCCACACCGGCAGGCGCCAGGCGCGGTCACCGCTGCGCTGGCCGGCTTCGAGCAGGGCATTGGCGAGTTCGTCCGAAGGAGAGAACAGGCCGGAAACCACCTTGCCCAGCGCTACGACACAGGCGCCGGTAAGGGTGGCGATATCAATCACCACGGCCGGTTTGTACTTGCCGATATAGGTGAGGGCGTCGCAGAGCACGAGGCGGCCTTCGGCGTCGGTATTGAGGATTTCCACGGTCTGCCCCGACAGGGTGGTGACGATGTCGCCGGGGCGGGTGGCTTTGCCGGAAGGCATGTTTTCGGCGCAGGCCATGACGCCCACGACATTGATGGCAAGGCCGGATTCCGCCAGCGCCGTCATCACGCCCAGCACGGAAGCGGCGCCGCACATGTCGAACTTCATTTCATCCATGCCGGCGGCCGGCTTGATGGAAATGCCGCCAGTATCGAAGGTCACGCCCTTGCCGACCAGCACCACGGGCGCATCGGACTTCTTGCCGCCCTTGTATTCGATGACGACGAGCTTGCCTTCCTGCTCCGAGCCCTGGGAGACGGCGAGGAAAGCGCCCATGCCCAGCTTCTTCATCTCGGCTTCGCCCAGCACCTTTACATCCAGCGTCTTTTCATGGGCTTTGCCCAATGCCTTGGCCTGTTCAGCAATAAAGCTGGGGTGGCAGATATTGGGTGGGGTATTGCCGAGGTCGCGGGTCATGTTGATGACGGTGTCCAGAGCTACGCCCCAGGCCACGGCTTTTTTGCCAGCGGAGACAGCGGCCTTGTCGGCCACGGCCAGCGTCAGTTGGGAGACGGCACGCTCTTGTGAAGAGGCGCCGCCCTTTTTGCTCTTGTACTCATCAAAGCGGTAGGCGGCTTCCAGCGAGGCACGCACGATGTCGCTGAGATTGGCGTTGAGGTCGCGGCCTTTGGTTTCCAGTTCGCCGAGGAAGCTCACGGCTTTTTTCGGGCCCTGGGCCAGGGCCTTGGTGGCGATGGTGGCGGCGCGCTGCAGGCCACGGGTGTCCAGCTCGGCAGCAGGGCCGGTGCCTATGACCAGAACCTGGTCAGCGGCTATGCCGGGCAGTCCGAAAAGCGCCTGGCTCTGGCCGGGCTTGCCTTCGAAACCGGCGGCTTTCAGGGCGCGGCTGAGAGCGCCATTGCTGGCTTCGTCCAAGGCAAGAGCGGCAGGGGAGGGTTTGTCGCCGCTCACCGCCACAATGACGGCACCGGTTTTTTCAGAAGCAGGGGATGCAACCTTGAGCGAAAACTCCATCACGACCTCGCAAGACAAATACGGAAGAGTTGGCGGATAATCGCCGCCTTGCCGACAGCACGGCCACAACGGGCTTGTGCAAAGGGCTGAGTGTACTGTCTCCGCTTGTCGCAACGCCAACACGGCGTTCGCGGCAGGATGATTCACTGTTCACCCTGATTACAGACTCAGGGCGGATGGCTGAATTGCCCGACTCTTTATGTTCTCTGCCAATCCGGAAGGCCGGTTTACGTGATCATCCGCCGCTACATTTCCCTGCAGGTCCTGGGCTCCGCCGCTGCGGTGACGCTGGTGCTGACCGTCATCCTCATGAGTGGCCGCGTCATCAAGTATTTCGGCATGGCGGCCGATGGCCGCATGGACGTGAAGCTGCTTTCTGCCGTGCTGCTCTACCGCCTGCCGGGCTTTCTCGACCTCATCGTGCCGCTGGGCCTTTTCATTGCCATCCTGCTGACCTTCGGCCGGCTGTATCTCGACAATGAAATGTCGGTGCTGGCGGCCAGCGGCGTCAGCCGGGCGCAAGTGGTGGGGCATCTGCTCCTGCCGGGCGTGCTGGTCATGGCGCTTGTCGCCAGCACCAGCCTCTGGATCACGCCGGCCAGCAATGCCCATTCCGAGCAGCTGTTTGCGCAGCAGGCCAGGAGCAACAGCCTTGACCTGGTCCGGCCCGGCCGTTTCCAGGCCGTGGGCAAGCGCATGCTGTACGCGGCGCGGCTGTCTCCGGACAAGCAGCGCCTGCTGGATGTGCGCCTGTTTGAGCAGAAGCCGGACGAAAAAGGCGTGAAGCAGGTGCTGATACAGGCAGCCAGTGGCCGCAGCGAGCATGATGCACAGACGGGGGAACGTTTCCTGGTCCTGGAGGACGGTGTGCGTTACGAGCTCATGCCGGGCGAGGCGGCCTATCGCGAATTCCGTTTTGCCTCCTATCGTTTCCGCCTGCCCGAACCGGTGGCGCTGGAGCGTCTCAGCAAGTTGGGCAGCTACAGCAGTGCCGACCTGCTGGCCAAGAGCCGCGAGGACCGTGCCGCCCTGGCGGAATGGCTCTGGCGCCTGTCGCTGCCCTTGTTCGTGCCCAGCGCCGTGTTGCTGGCGTTTGCACTTTCCCGCGTGAATCCGCGTCAGGGCCGCTATCTCAAGCTCCTGCCTGCCATCCTCCTCTACATGAGCTATGTGGTAGCCATAGGCGCGGCCCGCAATGCCATTGAAAAAGGCAAGGCCGGCCCGGCGCTGGTCTGGTCGGTGCATGCCGGTTATTTCCTGTTGGCGCTGCTGGTGCTGGGAATGGAGAACCTGCGCCTCTGGTGGCGCGGCTGGCGTGGCCGTGCGGGAGCTGTCGCATGAAGCAACTGGCGCGTCATGTTTCCCGTACCGTGCTCAGCGCCATGCTGCTGGTGTTGCTGCTGCTGCTGGGGCTGGAGGTGGTGTTTACCTATATCGGTGAGCTGGAGGATGTGAAAGGTGGCTATACGGCTGCCGAGGCCTTTATCTATATCCTGCTTTCCGTGCCGGGCCGCACCTATGAAATGCTTCCCACGGCGGCCCTTATCGGCGGCATAGCCGGTCTTGGCATGCTGGCTTCCGCTTCCGAACTCACCGTGATGCGGGCAGCCGGCGTCAGCATCCCGCGCATCGTCTGGTGGGTGCTGCGGCCGGCGCTGCTCTTCGTGCTGCTGGGCCTGTGCCTTGCCCAGTACGTGGTGCCGGCAACGGAGTCCATGGCGGAAATCCGCAAGGCGACCGCCCAGGGCAACCACGCCATGGCCGGTTGGCTGAGCAGCTACTGGCATCGCGAGGGTGACAATCTGCTGCAGATCGGTCGCGTCGATCCGGCCGGTTTGCTGCAGGGCATGGTGTTTTTCGGTTTTTCCCCCGAAGGGCGACTGCAGGAAAGCACGCTGGTGGAGTCCGCGCATTACGAAGGCGGGCAGTGGCGGCTCAAGAACCTGCGGGAAACGCGCCTGCAGCCGGATGGTTCCAGCCTGGTCGTGGTCACGCCCGAGCGTGTCTGGCCCAGCCAGCTCACGCC
>JASLCO010000215.1 GCA_030146505.1 Moraxellaceae bacterium | reverse complement strand
GCAGGAGGTGGGCCAGCAGGGCGGCAAGCCCCAGCGGACCGAGGCTGCCTTCGCGCGGCGCCTGCATGCCGACGGCCCAGACCAGGCCGGCCCCTGCACCCGTGCCGGCCAGGGCCAGGCCCATGGCCGTGCGCCAGCCCTCGGCGCCCAGCGGTCCGGCCTGATACAGCACGGCAGCGGTGCCGAGGCCGGCCAGGGCCGCCGCCGCCAGCAAGACCAGGATGAGCAGCATGCCCGCCAGCAGCAACTGGGTGCGCCGGACCGGCGGCAACAAGCTCAGGGCCGCCGCCAGCAGCATGAGGCCGCCACTGCCCAGGGGCAGCATCATGCCGCCGCGGCCGGCTGCCAGCAGCGAATCGCCCAGCAGGCGCAACTCGTAGGCGAGGAAATTCACGCTGCCACCAGCCACCAGCGCCACTGCCGCCATGGCGAGCAGGCTCATCAGGGCCGAGCCCCAGGCTGGCGCACGCCAGAAGCGCGGGACATCGGCTTCACGCGTCAGGAAGGCCATGCCTTCCAGTGGCGAGCGACGGGAACGACGCCCCAGCAAGAGCAGCACCAGCAGCAAGGGCAAGCCGAAGAGCACGGCACAGAAGACCCAGGCCACCACGAAGGCCCAGCCGCCCTGGACAGCCGCCAGACGAGGCAACTCCCAGAGGTGCAGGAAAACCAGTGCGGAAAGGCCTAAGGCAGCAAACAGTTCGCGCGGACGCAGGATGCCGTGAACAGCGGATTGGGGCGTAGCCATCACTTCCTCGGGAAAAATCCCCGGCCCTTGGCTCAAGCAGAAAAATCGTCAGCAGGCAGCGGGGCGGGACAGACAGAAACGGCCGCATTGTGGGCGATTCACCAGGACGCCTCAAGGCAGAGTTTTTTGCCGGCGCGCCGGGCTGTCGCAGGTCGTGAAACTGTCACGGTCTTGAGTTCACCGGCAACAGCACCAATCATCCCCCATCCATATCAAGTACACTGCGCCTTTGCTCCTTGGCGCCGGCCCACCCGACCGGCGCCGTCATCGCCACAGCGCCATCCCTTCATGAATGCACCCAAGAAAAAAGCCGGCTCCGGCACCGGCAACATCGCGCAGAACCGCCGCGCCCGGCACGAATTCTTCATCGAGGACAAATTCGAGGCCGGCCTTGTCCTGCTGGGCTGGGAAGTAAAATCCCTGCGCGCCGGCAAGGCCAACCTCACCGATGCCTACATCATGCTCAAGGGCAACGAGGCCTTTCTCTTCGGTGCCACCTTCCAGCCCCTGCTGCAGGCGTCCACCCATGTGATTGCCGACCCCACACGCACGCGCAAGCTCCTGCTCAACCGCCGCGAGATCAACCGCATCACCGGCGAAGTGCAACAGAAGGGCCACACCTGCGTGCCGCTCTCCCTGTACTGGAGCCATGGCCGCGTGAAATGCGAGATCGCCGTGGTGAAGGGCAAGCAGATGCACGACAAGCGCGAAACCGAAAAGGAACGCGACTGGCAGCGCGAGAAAGCCCGCATCATGCGGCGCTAACCGACATGCTTTGGCTTCTGTGGGCCGGATTCAGGTCGGGCTGAAGCCCGACCTTCCCGAACCCCCTCTTTGCTTGAACAGCCACCAGCCTGCCGTTTCGGACGGCAGAAAGCCTCCTGACCTGTCATCCTGTCCTACAGAGTGGCCTCAATTCACATGGACAATGACATTGGCCGATGTAATTCTCGTCGCCACTTCCAAAAGACGGGATTCGCCGATGTCCGCCCCCTCCCTCATCCCCACCGCCGCTGACCTTGAAGGCTTCCGCGCCGCCCAGAACCTGGCCTATGCCTGTGCCGAAGCCATCCATGCCGAGCTGCGCCCCGGCATCACCGAACGTGCCGTGGCAACCATGATGAAAACCTGGCTGGCCGACCATGGCGCCACCGACTGCCTGCACCAGCCCTTCGCCTGGTTCGGCAACCGCACCGCTTTCCGCGGCCTCATCGGCGTGAACCAGTTGCGCGGCTTCAACCCCGCCTTCTTTCCCAGCAACAAAAAGCTGGAAGAAAACATGCCCTTCATCCTGGACTGCGCGCCCACGCTGAACGGCTACACCGCCGACATCGGCTATGCCGGCGTGCTGGGCCACAACGGCGTGCTCGACCAGCTCATGGACGATCTTGCCGCCCACCGCGAGCTCATCATCACGATGATCCGCGAACGCCGCCTCATGTCCGAAGTGAGCCAGGCCGTGGATGCGCTCTGCATCAGGCAGGGCGTGGAAGCACGTCATCACGCCTATCCCTTTGCCGTGCTCGCGCACCGCGTGGAAAAACTGCCCTCCACACCCATTGCCCCGAAAATCTCCCTTGGCCGCTTCGGCATACGCAGCGTGCTTTCACTCGGCCGCGAAGCCATGCAGGGCGTGAAGGAAGGCTGGTCACCGCTGTGGGCCAGCCACCAGCGCTCCGCGCATCCGCCCGTGCCCGGCCTCTGGGCCGTGGAGCCGCACCTGGGCTTTCGCGATGTCGGCGCCAAATTCGAAGAGCTCCTGGTCATTACCGAAGACGATGCCTTCTGGCTGAGCGACGATGTACCGCATGTGAAACGCTGGATGGAGCGCGGCGTGATTGCTACGCCGGCAAGGAAAATCGTGAAAGAAAAAGCTCCCTTGGCGGCTGACGCTGTACGCGCCGTCAAAACAAAGGCAGAAAAGGAAAAGGCACCGCTCGTGGCAAGCACCATCGCCAAGAAGGAAGTGGTGAATGCCGATGCCAGGCAGGCCACCAGCAAACCCGCCTCGCCGAAAAAACCGGCCGTGAAAAAAGAAGCGGGCAAAAAGGAAACGAAGAAGGCCGGAAAGCCCGCGACTGCAGCCAAGCCTGAAAAGGCAAAAGCCACTGCCAGGCCGGATGCGCCCGAAAAAGTGACGGCCAAGGCGGCCACGAAATCCACGACACGCAAGGCGGAAACGGTATGAATGCTGTTCTTAAAAAAGAGGGAATGACATTCCCTGTCACCACCTACACCGTACATTCCGGCCGCGTGAAACTCGCCGCCTATTCACGCGGCAATCCGGACAATACGCCGATTGTGCTTGTGCACGGCTACCCCGATGACAGCAGCACCTGGGATCTCGTTGCCGACCGCCTTGCCCAGCAGTATTTCGTGGTGACCTACGATGTGCGCGGCGCCGGCAATTCCGACCGGCCGCATCACGTCAGCGATTATTCGCTCAGCAAGCTCTCCGACGACCTCGTCGCCGTGCTCGATCACGTGGTGCCCGGCCGCCCCGTGCATCTGGTGGGCCATGACTGGGGTTCGATACAGACTTGGGAATCGGTGACAGCCACCCACCTGCAATACCGCATCCTTTCCTGGACCACGGTCTCCGGCCCCTGCCTGGACCATGCCGGCTTCTGGATGCAGGGCCGCCTTTTCTCCACCAATCCTGCCAAGCTGAAAAAAGCCGTGAAGCAACTGGCCAGCTCCTGGTACATCACCATGTTCCAGTTCCCGCTACTGGCGCCCACCGTGTGGCGCGTGGCCGGGCAACGCCTGCACAAGCAGATTGCCGCCGTGGAAAAAGTCCCCTTCCATCCACGCGAACACGGCGTGGAAGACGGCATCTTCGGCATCAATCTCTATCGCGCCAATTTCATGAAATCCCTGCTCAAGCCACGTGAGCGTTACACCAGCAAGCCGGTTCAGCTCATCGTGCTGAAAAAGGACAACTACGTGGGCGAGCAGCTCTTTGAAGACATCACCGTGTGGGCGCGCAACACCTGGCGCCGCGATGTGGACGCTGGCCACTGGACCCTGCTGGCCGAAGGCGAACGCCTGGCCGGCTGGATTGCCGATTTCGTGGCCCAGGTGGAGGGCGGCAAAGAAGCCCCTGGCCTCACCCGCCTGAAGTAAAACAGGCTTTTCCCACAGGCTTCCCCGTGGTCGCAGGAGTGGCTTTAGCCGCGAACCTTTTGATAAAGCCCTAATGGTTCGCGGCTAACGCCGCTCCTGCGGAAAACAAGAAAACGGCGACAGGAACGCGCCCGACACTGAATAACCGACTGTGTTCCTGGAGAAACACACAAGGCCAAAAAGAGAGCACGATCATGTCGACAGCCCTTGCTACCCCGCATCACAAGCTTCTGCCGCGCCGTGTACGTTTTGACCTCCGCAAAAGCCCGCTGCACTGGATCCCGCACGATCCGGAAGCCTCCTACATCATCAACTCCATCCACCTGCTGCTACCCGCCGGCGAATTCTGGTTCTGCCGCGTCTACAACAAGGCACTGCCGCTGCTGCAGGACGAAACGCTGCGTGACGACGTGCAGGGCTTCATCCGCCAGGAAGCCATGCATGCGCGCGCGCACGAATCGGCGCTGGAGGAATACCTCACCCGCAACGGCATCGAATACGAGCAGATGGTCAAGCTGGCCAGCTTCATTTTCGACAACGCACTGGCCGACCGTCCTTTCGGACTGCCCGACAACTTCATCACCCGCCGTCTCGATCCGTGGTGGCTGAAGCAGCGCGTCGGCATCATCGCCGCCATCGAACACTTCACCTGCGTCTTCGGCAAATGGGTGGTGGAGTCCGAAGCCCTGGACGCACCCAATATCGACAAGAACATCCTCGACCTGTTCCGCTGGCATGGCGCCGAAGAAGTGGAACACCGCAATGTCGCCCACGACCTGCACGTGGCCATGGGCGGCTCCGTCTACGAACGCCAGCTCTGGGCCACCGCCGTGTTCCCCCTGCTCATGCTGCTCCTGGCCATGGGCAGCAACCACATGATGAAGCAGGACCCGGGCATCAAGGCCGATTCCTTCTTGCGGCGCTGGTGGCGCAGCGGCAAGAAGAACACCTTGCCCTCGGTGGAATCGGTGATGGCCGCTGCCGCCCGCTACTTCGATCCGGAATACCACCCGGATGGCGAAGCCCCGCTCAACCTGGCACTGGACTACTTCGCCAGGTCACCTGCCGTGCAGGCCGCCCTGGCCCGTGAAAAGAGCCGCGCCACCGTAGCCGCCTGAGTAACGAGTCCTGCCCTGAAAAGAGCGCCACAAGGCGCTCTTTTCATTTCACTCCCGCCCACGCCCACCTTGAATCAACACCGTCAAACCCCATTTATGAACGGACAGCACAGGGCCGCCTGCGGTACACTGCGCTGGCTCTTGGGGGTGACATGGCTTCGACGCCGGTTACAAAACCTGAAGGTGCATGCGGAGAGGGCGACATCTCTCGTAAATCAAAGTCGCAAAAAAGTAGTCGCAAACGACGAAAACTACGCACTGGCAGCCTAATACCCTGCCTACGATCGAAGTTGCCTGCCCATGGGCGATGGACATCGGCGCAAAAAACATGGGATCGCTCGAAGCCTTGTCTCGCGGCTGACAGCTAAACCTCAGAGGCTCGCCTTCTACGCCCTGTCGCTCGGGCCGTAGCGGGCTAAATCAATAGAGACGACTAAGCATGTAGAGCCCACGGCAGCGGACTGACGGACGCGGGTTCGATCCCCGCCACCTCCACCAACTGCAAACAAAAAGGCCCGGATATTCCGGGCCTTTTACATCGCAATGCTCCCACAAGGTACGACTCCAACAGGACAGGCCGATAACTCTGATCTGCTTGATTTTCCTCATTTCCTCGCCGAGAATCCTCCTCATGTCAGCGATCAGGAGCATCTCCGGTCAATAATGCTGGCCTCTAGCCGCCTCGATCAACTTTACGTTTGCCCCTGTCTTTCGACCTGAAAGACAGGGGCAGATAGTAAAACCCAAACCTGCCAATCTCCGTCTTCCGTTAATCTCCTGCCACCTCTCATTCAGGCGAGAATGTCTGCTATCTTGCAGCACTGATTTCTTGACTCCGTCATCACTAGGCGACAGCCATAAAAAACACGAGACTCCGCTTATGAATATGAAGCCGATGATGACTCTGTTTGAGGCTATGTATCATGGCAAATATGACTTCTTGGATTTTGCCGAAGGAGATATCAAGTCCAACTATCAAGAAATTGATGTAAAGGACCGCAGAATTTACAGCCCAAACAAAAGACTCAAGGCCTACCATTCCTTCTTAAATCTCTTTCTTTTCGAGTACTTGAATGTAAATGAAAGAGTTGTTTTCTCTTATAGAAAGGGCGTCAACGCATACAATGCTGTTGCCAAGCATTCAGCAAGCAAGGCGTTTTTCCAAACAGATATAGTTAGTTTTTTCCCTAGCCTTAGCCAAGATTTGATCAAAAGCACCATTATAAAAGGAGCAGAAAACTGCCCCATTTCCGATGTAGACAGTTACATCCAGAGAATTATTGACCTCGTAACAGTTGACAACTGCCTTCCAACAGGATTTTCAACATCTCCATCAATAAGCAATGCCTGCCTATTTTTATTCGACAATGCCTTAGAAGCCGAGTGCAGCAGTAAAGGCTTAATTTATACAAGGTACTCAGACGACATAATAATTTCCTCCGAGAGCAAAGACGGTCTAACCGGCATTCAGGGCATAACCGAGAA
>JASLCO010000207.1 GCA_030146505.1 Moraxellaceae bacterium | reverse complement strand
CCGATGAGTTCCCTCTGAAGGAAGCCGCCTCCAGCTACTCCGGTATCTCGCACAGTGGCAGCCAGCGCGCGAAGTCCGATGCGGACGAGTTCCAGACCTACATCGACGCGGCCCGCGACGCTGGCATGGCCGTGGCGCGCACCGATGCTCAGCGGGCAGCTGTGGAGCAAGCTGCACAGGAATTGCGTGCTGATTATCTGGCCCAGTACCGGCACCTGATGAATGTGCGTGCTGCCACCTACAGCGGCCATGTTGCTGGGCGGTCTGGACTGAATGGCAAGCAAGCAGACAGGCGCAACAGCGCCTATGACCGAGCCATTGACACATTCGTGGCCTGGCAGAAGGCGAACGATGATCGTGTGCGCCAGGCTGCCCTAGATGCCCGCACTGACGAGCAAAAGACGGCAGACCGTCAGGCCGCGGAGCAGGCTCGCGCCGACAAAGCACAGCGCAAGGAAGACAAGGATCGCGACTTTATGCGCAGGATTCTGTCCTGGAAGAAGGGCGGCGAGCCTGTGGCGGTTGCCAAGACCGCGCACTTGGCTGGCGTGAACTTCGACAAGGACGGCTACCCCACCAGCATCAAATTGACGCCGACTGATGGCAGCACACTGACTAGCGACAAGTTTGACTTGGCGGCTATCTTCCGCGAGCGCGGCATGAGCGTGCCAGAGTCAAAGCGTAGGGTGCGCGAACTGGTTGATGCCGTGCGCGCCGAAGATGCAGCACAGACCAAGGATGAGTCGGAGAAAGCCGCCAAAGACTCTCCTGATGGTCAGCCGGTTTCCTTTCGTGAAGAGCGTGCACGCGCCTTGGCAGAGCGAGCAAAGCAAATCGAGCCCGCATCATCTGACCAGCTTGCCGGCGAGAAGATCAACAAAAACTGGACAGCCTTTGCCTCTGACTCCGGCAGTCTGAATATCCCGCGCGAACAGATGCCGCAGATCAAGGCAGAGCATCGCGGCGCCCTGGTTAATTTCCTGAATGCCCGCGGCATCACGCATGAGCAACAGGAAGTTGCAGCTTCCGAATTGAAGCCCACGCAGGCTGAATTCTCTCCAGCCAAGGTCAAGCAGGCCGCCGAGTTCACGGGCGGCGACCGCTCCATTCTGGTGTCGGAAGATGGCCATGTCCTCGACGGCCATCACCAGTGGCTGGCAAAGCTGAATGCCGGAGAGCCTGTACGTGTCATTCGCCTGAATGCACCGACTCAGGACTTGCTGCGTTTGGCTCACCAGTTTCCCAGCTCTACTACAGCAGGCGGTGTTCAGCGTACACAGTCAAATGTCGATCAAGAAAGTGACACCAGTAGTAGCGCGGCTTCCAAGGCGCCAGTCCCTGCAAAATCAAAACCCAGTCAAGAAATCCCGGCAGAAAGCGACGACATTCTCTCCATGGAGGCCAATCTGTGGGGGCGCCTTACGGATGGCGAGGCCAGCCTTGATGAGTTCAAGACGGGCTTTGAGCGATGGGTAAACGACAAGGATGCCATCCTTGCTCTGCTATCAAAGAAGAAAAAGGCTGACCTGTTGCAGATGGGCGGCCCCATGCTCGCTTATCGCTACAAGAGCGAAAACAAGGACAGGATTGTTGAGGCAATCTGGCGTGATGGATTGGACGCCTACAGCCTTGGCCGCTCCATTTCCTATGTCATGGGCAGAGGATCCCATCAGGATGCCGTGCGCTCACTGGTTGAGGGTACGGATGCTGATGCGCTGACGCAGTTCGCGGCGGAGCGCAAGGCTGCCGCCGAGGAACTGAGCGCCAAGCGTCAACAGCACGAAGAGGCCAAGCAAGCCCCCAAATCCCTCGAAGACTTCAATATCTGGGTGCGCGCAAAAATGAGCGAAGGCCGCTCATTTACTGAGGCTCGCATGATGCTTTCGCCTGAGCAGCGCGCAAAGTATGACGAGCTGGCTGCCGATGTAACCCGTGAGGCGCGCATTGAGCGCAAGCGCGCCATGAAGTCTGAGGTGAAGACCGCCGGGCAATCCACGGGTGGCGAGATCATTGCCACCAAACACACTCGCGATGGCTATGACCTCTTTGTGGTGCAACTTGCTGACCGCTTGAGCAAAGAGGATTACGGCACTGTGCTGGCCAGCGCAAAGCGAATGGGTGGCTGGTACAGCTCTTTCCGTAGCAATGGCGCCATTCCCGGCTTCCAGTTCAAGGATCGTGCAGCGGCAGATGCCTTCCTGAAGCTGGCTTCTGGGGATTCTTCCGAAGCTCAAGCACAAGCCGAGCAGCGCCGAGATAGCTTTGAGGATGATCGCAGTCAGACGGCAGCCGAGAGACTGACGGAAATGGCGGATCGCCTGGAAGGCCGGGCTGATGAATCGTTGCAGGCTGACCGCAAGGTGAACACGGCTCGCCGGGCACGATTTGCCGCCAGTGCAGAGTCATCGGCCAATGCCGACAAGGCCATGGCCAAGACCATGCGCAACATTGCCCAGGCAATCAGTGATGGCAAGGCTGAGTTTCTGGATGCGGTGCGCCAGAAGGTTCAGGTGGAAATGCTCGCTACTATGGTGAATGTGGCCAAGAACAATGAGCTGCGCGCCAAACACCCCTCTACCATTGAACAGGAGCGCCATAAGGGCGAGAGGCCGACCTCTGAGACGGCTGACTTTGCCGAGTTCCCAAGCTTCACCTCTTACCGCTCTGACCTTGCCTCTTTGGCTCGCAAACTTCTTGAAGTTGATGGCACCAAGAAACTTGGACAACAACTGATGAAGGTAGCTGATGATGTGTCTGACGCCTATTTGTCATTCGCCAAGGAAAATCTTTCTGCTGTCTCGCAGTTCAGTACAGCAAGCGGCTCGCTTGCCAGCTTCCCCAGCCGCGATGCTGCCGAGACTGCGATTCGTCGCTCCGGCCTGGTTGGCAAGGCCATTGTGCTGCCGGTCAAGCGTGGTGAAAACCGCATCATCCTGAGCCCCAGCGAATCCATCAATCGCGGCATCTGGAATGGTGACGGCGACAAGAAGATCACTCTGTCTCGTGAGTTTGGTCACGAGCTCATGGAGAAGATTGGCCGGAACGCACAACACAAGAACCTGTCGGGCATGTGGCATTTCGAGGGCGTTGCCAAGCGCCTCAAGATGCTGTCACGCATGGGCATAGAAACCCCTGCCGAGTTCCGTTCTGCGCTGCGCGAGTTCATTGCCTTGCAGGAGCAGCCTGCTGCCATCGACAAAGTGAGGGAGATGGAGCGGGCCATGGTTGGCCGGCGCAATGATGGCCTTGATTTCTTCCCGACTCCGGGTGAAGTGGCAGACCGGATGGTTGAAGCGGCAAACATTGAGCCGGGCATGTCGGTGCTGGAACCGAGTGCAGGCATGGGCCATATCGCCGAGCGCATTCGCGAATCAGGTATTGATCCTGATGTGGTCGAACTGGCCGGCGATCGCCGGGAGCTGCTGGAGGCCAAGGGCTTCAATGTGGTCGGCAACGACTTCATGGAAACACAGGGTCAATATGACCGCATCATCATGAATCCGCCATTCGGGGATCGTCGTGATGCCGCGCACGTTCAACATGCCTATGACCTGCTCAAGCCGGGCGGTCGCCTAGTTGCCATTATGGGTGAGGGCGTGTTTTTTGGCTCAGACAAGAAAGCCCAGGCTTTCCGCGAATGGCTGGAAAGTGTTGGCGGTACCGATGAGAAGTTGGCCGACAACACCTTCATGGATGCCAGTCTGCCGGTGAATACTGGCGCCAGCGCGCGAATGGTGGTGATTGATCGGCCGGAAGATGATCAGGCCCCGCTGTACTCCCGCTCAACCTCCCGTCGTGGTGTCGGAGCGCCGCTTTCTGAGGATGTAGCGCGGGCCATCCTCCAGCGTACTACCCGGCGGATAGTGGCAAACATTGACGAACTCCCCATCGTCCTTGTGGGGTCGTTTGACCGATTGCCGCAAGCGATTCGCGACCATGCGAAGGCGAACGATATTCCGCCGAGCGAGATCAATGGGGTTCATTGGCGCGGCAACTCCTATCTGATAGCCGACCAGTACAATAGCCCTGCCGACATGCAGCGTGCAATTTTTCATGAATACTTTGGTCACGGCGGCCTGCGGGCCTTGTACGGGAAAGAGGTGGGAGCCGAGCTTTATCAGTTGCTGACCAAGGTGGGCGGTATCGCTGGCTTGCGGAAGCTGATGTTGGAGCAAGGTCATGACCTGTCGCACTACGAGGCCACCTTTGCCAACGACAGGAGCTTGGGGCTCAAGGAAAAGGCCATTGCCTTGATGGATGAAGGCATGGCGCATGCCGCCCAATCAACAGGAACGCTACGCCGTCTCATTGAGGAATATGTGGGCATGGTGCGCTCTTGGTTGCGCAATAACGGCTTTGCTGAGATGGCTGATTATGGCGTGACCGACCTTGCCTATGTGTTGCGACAGGCGAGGGGGGCGCTCAAGGAGCGTGTGGCCGGAGAGAATGGGAATCCACTGTATCAGCGTGCAATGGATGGTAATGGCAATGCCACCTATGAAGATGCGGTATCTGGCTTGCAGTCCATTGCTGGCTTTGATGAGGCCATGCGTTTTGAGCACTCCAGTAGTCGCGATCTGAAAGAGGTAATAGCGACGACGGCGCCCAAGGCGGGCTTTGAGAAAGCCGGTGATGCACAAGTACAGGCGGCCCGCCGTGAGTCAGGCAAGAAGGTTACAGATGCCTTCCTGCTCCAGATGCCGCGCCGGCAGGGCGACAAGACCGTCCATGACACGGTGAAGGTCTACCAGACCGGGGATGAGGTCTGGATCAATGCCGCCGACCTAAAAGCCTATGTGTCCGGTGGTGCGCAGGTGTACGCCGCCGTGGGGGATTATGCGAAAAACACGGGCCGCAGGTTCATTGGCGACCCGCTGGGCCTGAGTGATGAGGCCAAGATTCGCCGCACGGAAAACATGCTGTCACTGGCTATCCGTCATGGCGGAACGGCTTTCATGGAGCCGCATCCCCACCAAGTGGCGCCGGCCGGTGATGCCGACAGCAAACTCAAGAATGGGGCCATCCGTCCGCTGGATTGGCGCAAGGGTGATGATGCGCATAACATGGTGGAGTTGGCCAAGACCAGCCTTCACAATGTGAAGCAATTCCTGCCCGAAATCAGCGAGGTGCGTTATGTCCCACACGAAGGAAAATTCTTCCGTGACGGAAAGCAGCTCACAGCAGACGATTGGGCAGGACTCCAAGACCGCTATCAAAAAGCCATCAGCCGGCGCCTATCCGATGGTATTTCTGGGCGAACTGACCAAGCAGGATCACGAGAAGTTCGACAGAGGGGAATGGGATTGGAGCGCGTACATGCGCTACCTGGAAGGCTGCCGGGCATAGCCGACATTGCGGCCACCCTGCGCCGCGCTGCTTACCTCAACACCATTGTCTCTGCTGACGCGGCCACGCGCCGTAGTCTGCTGGGCTTTCAAGACCTGCAGCTCCAAGGTGAAATAGATCCAGACCGTGCCGGTGTTGCGGGCACGGATATGGAGAGGGTTCTTTATTCCCGCAGCGCCCCTAGCTCTTACAGTCCTGAGCAAGAGGCTGCCATCAACAAGGTATTCGGCGCCAAGAAAGACTCCACCCTTCGTGAGCGCCTGGAATCACTCCGCAACAATATAGGGCTCAAGCTCAAGCAAGGCTTGGTTGACCAATTCGCCGCCATCCAGAATGTTGACCAGCATGCCTACATGCTGGCGCGTATGTCCAAGGGCAGCGAAGGGACTACCGAAGCCGCCCTGTTGCATGGCCGCCCTTTCTTGCGTGATGGCGTCCCGGATGTGGACATCAAGGATGGCGGCTTCATCAAGGTTCTGGCTGACCTGAAGGGTGAGCATGATCGCTTTTTCAAATGGGTGGCCGCCCAGCGTGCCGAGCAACTGAAGGCTGCCGGCAAGGAAAATCTGCTGACCTCTGATGATATTGGCGTACTCAAGACACTGAGCGGCGGCAAGATGGCTGACGGCCGCGTGCGCCCGCTGGTATATGGTAACGCCCTGAAGCAGCTCAATGCCTTCAATGAGGCCACGCTGAAGCTGGCAATGGATTCCGGCCTGATTGATAAGGCCGCGTATGAGCTGATGAAGGATCAGCCCTATGTGCCTTTCTACCGCCTGATGGAAGATGGCGATATGAAGGGGCCGCGATTCAGCTCTGGACTGATCAATCAGCAGGCCTGGAAGAAGCTAAAAGGGGGCACGCAACAGATCAACGATGACTTGCTGCAAAACACTCTGTTGAACTGGAGCCATCTCTATGCGGCGGCCGCGCGCAACCGGGCGGCATTGGCGACCATGGATGCCGCCGGAGGCATGGGTATTGCTGCGCAAGTCGCTGCTGACACAAAGGGCGCCGTGAAGGTCATGCGCGATGGCGTTGCCGAGCATTGGGATGTCAGTGACCCCTATCTGCTTGAGGCTGTATCCGCCTTGAATTATGCGCCTAGCGGCTTGGCGACCTCGCTGTCTCCATTCAAGCATCTGCTGACATTGGGTGTCACCATCAATCCGGCTTTCAAGGTTCGCAACTTAATTCGCGACTCTGTTTCCTCCATCGCGCAAGCTGACATGGATTACAACCCGTTTGCCAATGTTGCCAATAACTGGAAGGCGGCTGGGCGCGACAGCCAGACTTTTGCTTCCATGCTGGCTTCTGGCGGTGTCATTCAGTTTGGGACTCGAGAAAACAGCAACCAGGTGCGCCGCCAGATTGAAAGGCTGGGCGGTACGCTATTGGACAAGCAGGGGTGGCAGAAACTGACCGGACAGCTTCACGACATCTGGGATAAGTACGAGGCCTTTGGCAACCAGGCCGAGAATGTGAATCGTGTCGCCCTGTATCAACGCCTTGTAAACATGAAAAAAGAGGACGGCACGCCGAAATATACCCATGCAGAAGCCAGCTTCATGTCACGCGACCTGATGGACTTCAGTATGTCTGGGCGCTGGGAGGCTGTACGTTTTCTGACTCAAACCGTCCCCTTTCTGAATGCCCGCCTGCAGGGACTGTATAAGCTGGGTCGCGCTGCCAATGAAGACCCTCGTCGGTTTGCTGCAGTAACAGGCGCGGTTGCCATGGCAAGCCTTGGCCTGATGATGGCCTATGCAAACGATGATGACTGGAAGAAGCGCGAGGACTGGGACAGGGACAACTACTGGTGGTTCAAGATTGGAGACCATGCCTTCCGCATTCCCAAACCGTTTGAAATCGGCTCCATTGGCACCCTGGCCGAGCGTACAGCAGAGCTCATCCTTAGCAAGGAAATGACAGCCAAGCGATTCGGACAGCGTATCAGCGACATGGTTTTCAATACATTCTCCATGGATCCAACGCCACAAGCGGTAAAACCATTCCTTGATGTTTACGCCAATAAGGACAGCTTTTCTGGGCGTCCTATTGAGAGCATGGGGGATGAGCGCCTGCGCTCGCAGGACAGATACAACGAGAGAACATCAGAGTTCGCCAGGGCACTAGGTTCACTCGGGCTGCCTGACCCGGTACGACTCGCCAAGGGGGAATATGCTGGTTTGTCGCCCAAGCAGATTGATTTCTTGTTGCGCGGCTACTTTGGCTGGATGGCAACGGTAACCACCTCAGTCACAGATGCAGCCTTCAGGCCAGTGCTTGGCCGTGGCGAGCGCCCAGCCTCGCAACTGAAGGATATGTTTTTGGCTGGAAATTTCGTGGAGGCGCTACCGTCTGGCTCCAGTCGGTATGTTTCTGCCATGTATGAACAGGCCACAGAGGTTGAGCAGGCTTGGGCCTCGTATCGTCAGGCAATGGCTCTTGGCGATACTGAAAAAGCAAAGGAAATCAGTGACAGCGGCTCCCTGAAGAGCAGGGTAATGCTGGCCAGCGCCAAGCGTCAGATGACCACTCTCAATGAGCAGTCCAAGAAGATTGAGGCTGACCGTGTTATGCCGGCAGAGACAAAGCGCCAGCGGCTTGACGACATCAAACGGCGACAGAATGAGCTGGCTCAGCGAGTCATGACTCCCCTGTAGGGTTTTGTCATTTCAGCATGGTGGCAAAGACTGCATACAAGCCCACCACGCTGAAATGCCATGAATAACGATTCTACAGCCCAAGAAATTGCCGACCTCACGGCAAAGAAGTTCTTTGCCATGATAGGCGTGGATGCCGACGATCCGGAGTCGGTTGAGGAGTTTCGGCAAGACCTGCGGTTTGGCAGACGAATGCGACGCGCCAGTGATCATATGTTTACTGTCATCTACGGCGCTGTCGCCTTGGGTATTGTCTACGCCATATGGGACGGCATTGTCTCCCGTATTTCCAAGATGGTGGGGCACTCATGAAACTGGCCCCTCATTTCACTCTCGAAGAGTTCACCACCTCCCAAGAAGCCGCTCGCCGCGGCATCAACAACGAGCCGTCCGCTGTCATTGTTGCCAACCTGACCAGGCTGGCAGATACGATGGAGCAGGTTCGCAATTACCTGGGGCACCCCATTGTCATCAGTTCCGGCTACCGCAGCCCGACACTGAATACTGCTATTGGCGGCTCCAAGACCTCCGCGCATGTGAAGGGATTGGCTGCTGATTTCACCTGCCCTGGCTACGGCACTCCACTGGATGTTGCAAAGGCGCTTGCGAAGTCTGGCATCGTATTCGACCAACTCATTCACGAGTATGGGCGCTGGGTGCACCTTGGCCTGTCCATTGATGTGCCGCGCGGTGAGCTGCTGACGGCTTCAGCAAAGGGCTACCGCAACGGGCTATGGGATGCTTGACCATGAAGCTCCTTGAGTGGGTTCCCCGCTTCATCTTCTGGCTTGGCTCTTTTGTCGTTGACAGCAAGACTGGTAAACCATCGGTAAAACGTGTCGGCCTGGCTATGTCCGTCACGGCATTAGTGATGATCATGCTGGTGTTTGCTGGGGTGGCTGCTGCCGTGGTCTGGCTATCGCATAACGATGCCTCTGACCGGGCTCAGCTTGTTGGACGACTGGTAGATGGCATTACCTACATTGCCGGCCTAGTGCTGGCTGCAGTGACCACGGGTTATCTGGTGGACAAGAGCAGCCAGCGCAAGCACGAAAAGGAAGACCCCGATGAAGCCCCGTGATGCCATTGCCTCCTTGGCTTATTCAGCGCTCCTGGTCACCGCCGGATGGATTGGTTGCCACTACTACGAAAAGCAAGATGTCGTTGCTGTCATCGAGCATCCCCAACAGACGCAGAAGGATGACTCCGTTGTGGCCGCTGTTGTGGCTGGGGCCGTGAAGCCGGCAATGAATACCCCGAAGCAGAGCAAGCCTGCTGCCACAGGCCACGTTACCTTCCGATCTCAGAAACCAGTCTCTCCTGACAACAAGCCGATTCCTCCTATCTGCGAGCCATTGATTTGTCCAGCAATCGGCCTGGACATGGCCTTGGTTCGTAAAGGTGACGGACAACAGGATTTGATTCTCAAAAGTAATGGAGTCGCGATAGACAAGGCCACCTTCACGCCAACTCCAGCACTAGCGCAGAGGCGCCATCCCAACGCTGCCGGTCCAGTGTTCCTGGATGGTCGATGGGGCGGGATATACGAACGAGACATTGAGGCATTGCCAGCGCGCCTCGGCGTGATAGTTCTTACGCCGAAATCTGAGGATAAGTTTCCGCCAATTGGCCTGACAGCAACGTTCCGCTGGTGATTTTTGGTACGGCAAAGTGCTACCAAAAATGCACCATGGCATTCTTTGGAGTGGTTATCTCCATGAAAAATATGGATTATTTTTTAATGCTTGTACAGTCCATCATGGGCGCAACGGACAACACTTTGGGGCCGGTAAAAGGCGTGGCGGGAAGAGGCAGGGTTTTCATGGCGCGGATTCTCGCCCAGCAGCCATGAAGGGGCAATTAAGGATGGGCCGGAATCTGCCTGCCGACAGTCCTCTCAGGCAGATTCCGGGGCCTGGAGACTCAGGGCATGAGCGGCAGGGCCACCTTGCCTGTGACATTCACCGCCGGAACCAGCACATCGCGCGAGATGCTGATGGGATATTGCGGGTGGAAGCCATAGATGGCGAGGCCCAGCACTTCGCCATCCTGCAGCGGCTCGGCGATACCCGTCATGTCCAGCTTGTGCGCACCCAGACCACGCACCGGCGTGAGCTGGTCATCCAGCAGGCGCACAGCGCCCAGCCCTTTCTTCGCCGCAATGCCAATCCAGATGATGCTGTCGCAACCGCGCAGGGGGATTTCCCCCGGCAGCAGCGCGCTCAGTGTGCAGCCATTGATGGGCAGTGAAGGATTCACCGAGATATCCAGCTCGCCTATGCCGGCCACGGTGCGCAGATTGGCCGCGCTGGCCGGCAATGTCAGCGGTACAAAAGTCGGCAGAACCGGTGAGAGCAGGCCCAGCACACCATTGCCGGCAGGAATGAGCGCCGCATTCACATCCGCCATCGTGCGTTTGCTGGCGCCAGGTTCGCCCGGTGCCTGGAAGTCCTCCAGTTTCACCATGCTGCTTTTTGCGGCGGTGCTGCCGGCTGCGGGAGTCAGTGAAACGCAGATGTGATCCTTGAGCTGGTCAAGCCCGGACTGCACTTCTGCCGGAATGGTTTCGGGTGAGGGCGGATCCAGTTTCTGGTTGAAGAAAGCCAGCGTGGCATCGTCCTTGTCCAGACTGCCGCAATTGCTGCTGCCGGCCGGGGCCTGGAATTCCGGCAGATTCACCGGCAGTTGCGCCAGTGCCGTGGTGAGTTGCGCAGCGCCATCCTGCAGCGGACCTTCAGGCGCGGCGGCAAACAGTGTCTGCACACTGACCGGCAGGATATGGCCGGATTCATGGGTCATGAGGCGCACATCGCCGCCCAGCGCACGATAGGCGAGGAAATTCGCCCAGCCGTCATTGAAGTTGAAGAGCGTGTCGCGAAAACCTTGCGAGAAAAGGATGTCGACTTTGGCCGGCTTCACCGCCGGGAAGTCGTAACCCAGTCCGCCGGAAAGTGGCGACAGCAGGAACTCCTGCGCTTCCTGCTCCGAAGCCGGCTTGGCATCCAGGAAATAGGCCGAGCTGTGGTAGTAGAAAAACGGCAGGGAGCCATCGGGGAAAATATTGAAAAGGCCACCGCGCAGCAGGGTTTCCTTGATGACCGGGTCCAGTCCTTCCAGCAGCGGCACATGCGCGCCGGTTGAGGCCGAGCCCAGTTCGCCGCCGGCTACCAGCACCAGATCCCAGCCGGTCTTGATCACGCCATTGGGATTCAGGCTGTAGCGCAGATCATGCGGCGTGATGTCCGGCGCCAGCACATCGAGGCGATGCTTGGGGTCGATATTGTTGAGCAGCAGCTGGTACATGCCGCCATAGCTGCCACCGATGGAGCCGGCTACGAGGTTATAGCTGCCATCCTCCTGTTTGCGGTGCGCCAGATAATCCAGATGGCTTTCCACCCAGTCCAGAATCTGCAGCAGGTCGCGGCCTTCAAAATTCGGGTCCATCACGCGCACCGTGCCGCCGCTCTGGCCAAAACCGCGCTGATCAATACTCACCACCGCGTAACCGTTTTCCTGCAGGCGCTCGAGAAAAGTACCGGCAGGATCTATCGTGCGCGAGCCACCGAAGCCGTGGCCCTGCAGCACCAGCGGATTGCCTTTGGTGCAGTCGATGACCTTGGGCTCCATCACTTCAAAGCTGATGGTCTTGTTGCTGGCCGAAGTCAGTGTCACCTGGTAATGCCGGCCGCCGGCAAGCTGGCGCTGGTGCTTGCAAGAGGCATCGCTGCGACTGCTGACTTCAGGGGAAATATCCACGCCGGGTGCCTGATAGGCCGCCACGCTGGTGGCATTGCTGACAGGGTCGCTGCCGCCATTGCCGGCGCTGGTATTGCTGGTGGAGGAGCCGCCGCAGGCGGCAAGCAGGCCTGCGATTGATGTGACTGCGCCAAGACGCAGCAGATTGCGAGTGCTCATAAGCCTCTTCCCTCCTGTGCTTTTTCTTGTGTTGTCCTGTGTGGCGGCGTGAGCTTAGGTGGCGCCCGGCGGCGTATTGGGGGAAATGGGTTACAGCTCTTTTTCTCTTTGTCGCGGCCTGTGCAGGAATTGTCAGGCCGACAGCGGCCGCTGGAATTTCAGGCAGCATGGGCTAAGTCGCGGCCAGGGCCAGTGCTGAAAACGGCCATGGGCGATGGGCTTTCCGGCGCCGCTTTGGCACACTCGCGCCCATGCTCAATCTCTATCAGTCCAATATGCTGGACGCGCTCCTCGCTCTGTATCTCGAGGTGCGCCAGCCGGCCGACGATCCCCTTGTCCCTGAAACCCTGCTGGTGCCCAGCAAGGGCATGCAGCGCTGGCTGCAGCTCGCGCTGGCGAAGAAGCAGGGCATTGCGGCGAATATCGATTTCCAGCTGCCGGCCTCTTTTGTCTGGCGCCTTATCACCCGCGTATTTCCTGGTGTGCCGCGCCGTTCTGCCTTTGATCCGGAAGTGCTGGCCTGGCGTGTGCTGGCCGCCTTGCCGGGCATCAGGGAATTGCAGGGTGCGGCGCTGGCTGCCAACTGGCAGGCGGCGGATGCGGCCGGCCGCTATGAGTTGGCCTGGCGCGTGGCCGATGTCTTCGATCAATACCTGATTTATCGGCCGGACTGGCTGGCGGCCTGGGAGGGCCGGCGTCGTCTCGGCCTCGGTGTGGATGAACCCTGGCAAGCAGCACTGTGGCAACAGCTCACGCGCGGCGGTCAGCCGCATCGCGCCGGTCTTTTGCTGGAGCTGGAAAAGCAGCTGCGTGCCGGTACCGTGGCGAATCTGCCGCCGCGTCTCACGGTTTTCGGTGTGAGCACTTTGCCGCCGCGCTTCTGGGAATTGCTGCGCGCGCTGGGCGAGCACATCGAAGTCGATCTTTTCCTGCTCAATCCCAGTGAAGAATACTGGGGGCAACTCAGGCGCGGAGACGCGGGGGATGGCAGTGCGCATCCCTTGCTGGCCTCACTCGGTCAGCAGGGTCGTGACTTCATCAATACCGTGGCCGCCAGTGGCGTGAACGAGCCCCTGCAGTCCATGGCTTTTGTATCGCCGGCGCAAGGCGGCGCGATGGGCCGTGCCCTCGCCACCCTGCAAAGTGATTTGCTGCAGCAGAAAGTGCGCGAGTCTGCGGAAAAAATTGCAGTGCAGGCGGACGATGACTCGCTTTCCGTTCAGGTCTGCCATAGCGCGCTGCGTGAAGTGGAAGTGCTGCACGACCAGTTGCTGAAGAAATTCCAGGAAAATCCGGATCTCATGCCGGACGATGTACTGGTGATGTGCACGGATATACAGCGCTATGCGCCGCTGGTGGAGGCCGTGTTTGCCACGCGCCATGAGCCGGCCACCATTCCCTACACCATCGCCGACCGCCGTCTGGAAACCGAAGAGCCGCTGCTGACGCGTATCCATGAGTTGCTGGCCTTGCCGGGTTCGCGCTTTGAAGTGGAGGCCGTGTTGGCCCTGCTGGAAGAGCCGGCTCTGCGTGCGCGCTTCGAGCTGGATGAAGGCGATGTGCCTTTGATACGGCGCTGGTGCGAGGAATTGCATCTGCGCTGGGGTCGCGATGCGCAAGATCGCCGTGATCGCGGTCTGCCCGAGGATGTGCCGTTGACCTGGCGTGATGCGCTTGCGCGTCTGCAATTGGGGTTTGCTTTGCCGCTGCATGCAGCGCCGGAAACGGATGCGCGTTTTTCGGGGCGTGTGCCGGCCGCTGCTGTGCTGACGGGCAGTCAGGCGCAGGTGTTGGCTCGCCTTGTCCTGTTTGTGGAAGGCCTGATGCGTTGGGAAGAGCGTCTGGCCCAGCCACGCTCCCTGCAGGATTGGGCTGACAGCTTTGACGCACTGCTGGCGGATTTCTTTGCCGAAACTCCCGATAGCCGTGCTGCCCTGCAGCATGTGCGTGAAGTACTGGCGGAATTACGTGAGCAGGCCCGTCTTGCGCCGGAAGCCGGCACGCAGTCTTTTGCCGTGATGCGGCGCTGGCTGGCGCGGCAGCTCAAGGGTCTGGAAAGTCGTCGCGGCTTTCTGCATGGCGCTGTCACTTTCTGCGCCATGGTGCCCATGCGTAGCCTGCCTTTCCGTTTCATTGCCGTGCTGGGCATGGATGACGGCGCTTTCCCGCGTCAACAAAAACCCTGGCCGTTTGATCTTATGGCCGAACATGGCCGCCCCGGTGATCGTTCACGACGTCAGGATGACCGCTACCTTTTTCTGGAAACGCTGATGGCGGCGCGCGAATGGCTGTATCTCAGTCATGTCGGCCTGTCTGAAGTGGATGGCACCTTGCGGCCGCCATCGCCTGTGTTGGCGGAGGTGCTGGACCAGCTGCGCGCGACCGTAGCACTGCCGGATGAAAAAGCTTTCCGTGCGCAATTCATCACTGAGCAAGCCTTGCAGCCTTTCAGTCCTCGTTATTTCAATGGACCTGGTCTTGATGGGCGGAAAAAGCTCTTTTCCTTTTCGCCGCAATTTGCCGCCGCCAGTCGGCTGGCTGGCTTGCAGGCTCAGGAGGAGGGCGCTGCCTTTACGCGAGCCTTGCCACCAGCGGGTGAAGATTTCCGTGTAGTGAGTCCGGCCCGTTTTGAATCCTTCCTTTCGCATCCGCAACGTTTTTTCCTGCGCGAACGTCTGGGTGTGGAAATTCCCTGGGCCCAAGGTGCGTTGCAATCGGAAGAGCCGGTGGATATCACGGATCGCCGGGCCCTGCGTCGCGAGCTTTACGCGCATGCCGGCCGTACAGCTGCCAGCCTGCGGGCTGCCGGTTTCCTGCCCGGTGGTGCCTGGGGTGAGCGCCTGTTTGCGGAAGAGGCAGCGCTGATCGAATCCCTGCGTGAGTGCGAGGCTGAACTGGCTGCCGAAAAACTGCTGCCGGTAGATATCGATATCACGGTGGCTGGTGTGAACTGGCGTGGCGCTCTGGATGAAATCACTACGCAGGGTTTGGTGCGCGTATCGCTGGAAAACAAGGTTTATGCCACCGATCTTTTGCGTCTGCGTTTTGCGCACCTGCTGCTCTGCGCGCAAGCACCCGACGGTATTCCCCTGCAAAGCCGACTGGTGGGGCTGGATGGCGAGATCGTGCTGGCTCCGGTGAGCAATCCGCGTGAAGCCCTGCAGGATTTTGCCGAGGCCTGGCTGGAAGGTTTGAGCCTGCCTTTGCCCCTGTTCCGTCGTGCTTCACCGCTGTATGCACAAAAGCAGAAGCTGGACAACGCTTTCACCGCTTACGTAGGCAATGACTACAACAGCGGCGATGGTGAGGATGCCTGGATCAACCTGCTCTGGCGCAGTGCCGATCCCTGCGATGAACGTTTTGTGCAGTGGGCGGACCGTTTATACGGCCCGCTGCTGGATGAGCTGGAGAAACTCTGATGGCCGCTCATCTCCTGAAACCTCTGGATTTATATGTGCTGCCTCTCGCGGGTACACAACTCGTGGAAGCCAGCGCCGGCACGGGCAAGACCTGGACGATAGCCGGTCTTTATGTGCGCCTGCTGCTGGAAAGCGATGCCACGCTGGATCGTCTGCTGGTCGTGACGTTTACCAAGGCCGCCACAGCGGAACTGCGCGAACGTCTGCGTTCCCGTCTTTTTGAAGTGGAGCAGGCTCTGCTGGCGGGTGCCAGTGACGATCCTTTCTGCCAATGGGCATTGGAAAAGTTCACTGGCGAAGCGCGTACTGCGGCCGTGGAAAAAATCACGCAATCTCTGCGTATTTTTGACGAAGCCGCCATACACACAATTCACGGCTTCTGTCAGCGCGTGCTGGACGAGGTACAGCTGCCGGCTCTTCTGGACGAGCCCGATATCGTGCCGGACGAGCGTGACTGGCTGCCGGGCCTTACCCAGGAGGCCTGGATACGGCATTGCAAAAATCCGCTGCTGGCCGATTTGCTGGCAGCCGACTCGCTGACGCCCGCCGTGGTGCAGCGCGATGTGGAAGTGCTGCTGCTCAAGTCCTATCTGAAAATCAGCAGCGTCGAGCATGCCATTGATGCCGAGCAGCTGGCCTGGCGTCGCGAGGCCCTGCACAAGCACTGGTTGCAGGACCGGGAAGCGATTGTCCGTGATGTGAATGAAGCGGATGCCCTGAGCCGCGCCAAAGACCAGTACAAGGCACTGGACGATATGCTGGCGGCTCTGGATTTCTGGCTGTCGGGTGCAGGCGGTCTGGAAAAATCCCTGCGCAAGCTGACACCGGAAAAATTTGCCGAAAAGAAAAAGCAGAAGGGCCGTCTGCCCCTGCATAAATTCTGGAATGAGCTGGCCGAATGGTTTGCCGCGGCGGATGCCTTGTTGCTGGATTTCCGCCGGATACTGGTGGAAGACGTGCGTGCGGCGTTGGTGACACACAAGGCGGAGCGTGGCCTGCTGTCCTATCAGGATCTGCTGGGCCTGTTGGCAGGCGCAGTGGAGGACAAACGTCTGGCCGCCGATATCCGTTCTCGTTACAGCGCCGCCCTGATTGATGAATTCCAGGATACGGACCCGCTGCAGTTCCGTATTTTTGAAAAGCTGTTTGGCGGCGGCGAAATGCCGCTCTATCTCGTGGGTGATCCCAAGCAGGCCATCTACAGCTTCCGTGGTGCCGATATTTTTACCTATCTGCGTGCGCGTCAGTCGGCAGAAGGGCGCTACACCCTGGGTACCAATCGCCGCTCGACACCGGAGTTGGTGCAGGCCGTGAATGGCTTGTTCACGCGACACACCAATCCTTTTCTCCTGTCCGATCTGGGTTTTCCGCTGGTGGATGCCGTGCCGGCCAAAGAAGCTTTGCTGCCTGCGCAAGCGCCTTTCCAGTGCTGGCTGCTGCCGGCCGAAGGTGACAAGCCGCTGGGCAAGGAAGCGGCACGGGATTTCAGTGTGCAAGCCACTGTGGCAGAAATTTCGCGCCTGCTGAATAAAGCGCGCACTGGAGCAGTGAAAATTGGCGAGCGACCGCTCCGTCCCGGCGATATTGCCGTGCTCGTTCCCAAACATCGCGATGGCCGTGCTGTCGTGGAAGCACTTGCCGCTGCTGCCATCCCGGCGGTGATACGCAGCCAGGATTCTGTTTTTGCCACGGCAGAAGCCGCGCAAATGCAAAGCCTGCTGGAAGCGGTGGCCGAGCCTGGCCGTGAAGGGCGTGTGAAAGCGGCTTTTCTTACCCCCTTGATGGGCGGCACGGTGGAAGCGCTTTATGCCGCACAGGAAAGTGACAAGCAGTGGTCGGATTTGATGGCCATCCTGCTGGAAGCGCGTGAGCGCTGGCAGCGTCGCGGCTTCATGCCCATGTGGGAGGGTCTGCTGCGCGAATTTTGCGTGTATGAGCGTGTGCTGTCGGCTGCCGGTGGTGAGACTGCGCTCACCACCG
>JASLCO010000206.1 GCA_030146505.1 Moraxellaceae bacterium | reverse complement strand
ATGGTGTCCACCTGATCGACCACCAGCTGAATGCCGTTGTCCATGCGCAGGAACCAGCTCATGCGGTCAGTGAGCTGCAATTCCACGATGCGCATGCCCAGCCCGCGCAAAATGCCATTCATGGCGCGGTACTGCTCCATCACATACACCGTCTTTCCGGCGGGTCCGAAAAGAATCGGCAGGTCACTGGTGCTGACAGCCTTGCGCGGCACGAAAAGATCACCGCGCGAACTGATGAGACCGCCTGCGCCCCACAGGGCCACCGGCTGTTTTTCCCGCACCTGCACGCGCACGCCATCAGGCCAGCGCCGGCTCACCACCACATCGTCCACCCAAGGCGCGGCCAGGGCAGCATCACGAATGGCCGCCAGGTCCACGGAAAAATAATCCCCCACGGCCACCGGCGTGATACGCGCGACAAGACGACCACGGTCAGCATTGCGCAGTTCCCCGTCCACCTGCACCGTCGTGATGCCGGTGCGTGCGCGGACGGTATTCACCGCCCGCACAGCCAGCACCACGAACAGCACGATCGCCAGCACCACGAACAGGCGCGATGCCGGCCCGGCCACGCCAGCCAGCGGCAACCTGGGCAAGGCAGCCACTTCGGCAACAGTGCGACGCGATGCCTGCAGCATCAGTGCGACTCCTCTCCAGCCAGCGTTTGCGACAGGATTTCCAGCACGAGCTCCGTAAAGGAAAGCCCGTATGCACGGGCTGCCATCGGCACCAGCGAGTGATCTGTCATGCCCGGTACCGTATTCACTTCCAGCAGCCAGAAACGGCCCTGCTCGTCCAGCATGGCATCAATGCGGCCCCAACCCTTGGCACCGACCGCTTCGAATGCCTGCAAGGCCAGCGCCTGCAATTCCTTTTCCTTTTCCGGTGACAGACCACAGGGGCAGAGATACTGCGTGTCGTGCGCCTGGTACTTGGCCTCGAAATCGTAGAAGTCCCTGTCGGTCTTCATGCGTATCACCGGCAGCGCTTCACCGCCGAGAATCACCACCGTGTATTCCTGATTGCCGCCTATCCAGGTTTCAGCAATCACTTCACTGTCGTAAGCCGCGGCATTGGCAAAACCTGCCGGCAGTTCTTCCGCCTTCATGACCTTGCACATGCCTATGCTGGAGCCTTCATGCGAAGGCTTGATCATCAGTGGCAGGCCGAGATCGCGCACCACGGCATCAAAATCCATGCCCGGCACGAGCTTGCGGTATTTCGGCGTGGGCAGGCCGGAAGCCAGCCAGACAAGCTTGGTTTTTTCCTTGTCCATGCCCAGCGCCGATGCCAGCACGCCGCTGCCGGTGTAAGGAATCTTCAACAGCTCCAGCAGGCCCTGCATGCTGCCGTCTTCGCCACCACGGCCATGCAGCACGATGAAGGCGCGATCAAATTGCGAAATTTCCGCAATGGAGCGCTCAGCCGGATCAAAACCCACGGCATCCACGCCCGCCTTTTGCAAGGCTTCCAGCACCGCGTTGCCGCTGATGAGGGAAATGCCGCGCTCGGCCGCCGTACCGCCCAGCAGCACGGCAACCCGCCCGAATTTCCTCACATCAATGTTCTTGCTCATGTTCAATGCCACTCAGTTCGACTGCAGATACAAACCGTGCTGCGCCAGCTCCTGCGCAATCACACCTACATTGCCCGCGCCCTGCGTGAGCAGCACATCACCGGGCTTCAACACATTGCGCAGGATTTCATCCAGTTCTTCCGCTTTTTCCACGAATACGGGATCCACCGTGCCACGTGTGCGTATGCTGCGCGCCAGCGTACGGCTGTCGGCACCGGTAATCGGCTTTTCACCCGCGCTGTAGACATCCAGCAGAAGCAGAGCATCCACGCTGGAGAGCACCTGCACGAAATCCTCGAAGCAGTCGCGGGTACGCGTGTAGCGGTGCGGCTGGAACAGCATGACCAGACGGCGCTCCGGAAAGCTCTGGCGCGCCGCCTTGATGGTGGCGTCCACTTCGCGCGGATGATGGCCGTAGTCATCCACCAGCCGCACTTCACCGAATTCGCCCAGTTGCTGGAAACGGCGGCCCACGCCCTGGAAATTCGCCAGCGCGCGCACGATGGCGGCATCGCTCACCCGTTCATCCGTGGCCACGGCAATCGCCGCCAGGGAATTGAGCACATTGTGCAGGCCGGGCAGGTTGAGCGTGACAGGCAAGGGCTCAAGCCCGGGGCGCAGCACGGTGAAATGCGTCTGCAGGCCGTCCTGGTGGATGTCTACGGCGCGGATGTCGTTGTCGTCCTGCAGGCCATAGGTCACGGTGGGGCGACCGATACGGGACAGCAGTTCGCGTATCACCGGATCATCGCCGCACACGACGGCCAGGCCGTAGAACGGCAGGTTGTGCAGGAACTCGATGAAGGTCTGCTTCAGGTTTTCAAACGAACCGCCATAGGTATCCATATGGTCGGCATCGATATTGGTGACGATGGAAGCCATGGGCTGCAGATGCAGGAAAGACGCATCGCTTTCATCGGCCTCTGCCACGAAATAGCGGCTGGCGCCCAGCTTGGCATTGGTGCCGGCGCTGTTGAGCAGGCCACCGATCACGAAAGTGGGGTCCAGCCCCTCTTCACCCAGGATGGATGACACGAGACTGGTCGTCGTGGTCTTGCCGTGCGTGCCGGCCACGGCGATACCGTGGCGGTAGCGCATGAGCTCGGCCAGCATTTCCGCACGGCGCACGATGGGCAGGCGGGCTTCGCGAGCCGCGGCGATTTCCGGATTTTCATTGTCGATGGCGGTAGACACCACGATCACGTCCGCACCCGCGATGTTTTCCGCGCGGTGACCAATGAAAACCTGCGCGCCAAATCCCTGCAGGCGCTCCGTGGTCTTGCCGGCCTTGATGTCGGAACCGGCAATCTCGTAGCCCTGGTTCAGCAGCACTTCGGCAATGCCGCACATGCCGGCGCCGCCAATGCCGACAAAATGGATGCGGCGGATGCGCCGCATCTCGGGAATCTCGATCAGTCGCGAACGCTTGGGCGACGGGCTCATTCTGAAGCTCCAGCATCAAGGCAGGCCTGCACCACGGTATCGGTGGCTTCAGGCTTGGCCAGTGCGCGTGCGGCGCTGGCCATCTGCAAAAGTTTTTCACGCGACAGCAAGGGAGAAAGTTCAGCTGCCAGCTTTTCGGCGGTCAATGCCTGCTGCTGGAAGAGCCGGGCGGCACCCGCCTCGCTCAGGAACTTGCCATTCGCCGTCTGGTGGTCATCCACGGCAAAGGGATAAGGGATCAGCACCGAGGCCACACCGGCCGCCGCAATTTCAGAAACCGTGAGCGCCCCGGAGCGGCACACCACGAGATCCGCCCAGCCATAAATGGCCGCCATGTCGTGGATGAAGGGCAGCACTTCGGCCTCTACACCCAGTGCACGATATTTCGCTTCGGCTTTTTCCTGGTTCTTCTTGCCGCACTGGTGACGAATCAGCAGCGGCTGGGTTTTCACCAGCAGCGCCAATGCTTCAGGCACCAGTTCATTCAGGGCCACGGCACCCTGGCTGCCGCCCAGCACCAGCACACGCAACGGGCCTTCATGCGTGGCAAAGCGCTCCGCCGGTACCGGCAGCGCCGCAATCTCACGGCGCACGGGATTGCCCACCACGCTCACCTTGGGCGCAGGCGCGAACGCGCCGGGAAAGGCTTCCAGTACACGACTGGCCAAACGCGAAAGCTGGAGGTTGGTAAAACCGGCAATCGCATTCTGTTCATGAATCAGCAAAGGCTTGCCCAAAAGACGCGCCGCCACGCCACCGGGGCCGGTGACATAACCGCCCAGGCCGATCACGGCATCGGCCTGCACGGCACGCAGGGTTTTCATGGCCGAGAGCACCGCTACCACCAGCTTGAACGGCGCCAGCAAAAGACGCTTCACGCCCTGGCCGCGCACACCGCTCACGTCGAGATAGGTGATGTCGAACTGACGCGCCGGCACGAGCTCGGCTTCTATGCCGGCGTGCGTGCCCAGCCAGTGGATTTTCACGCCACGCTCACGCAGGCCCTCGGCCACAGCAAGAGCCGGGAAGACATGACCACCCGTACCGCCAGCCATCACCACAACCGATTTCACTGCCATGGCATTCGTGCTCATGCTCGTACCCCCTGTGCTTTTGCAGCAGCGGGAGCCGCGGAATTTTCTGTATCAATGCGCAGGAGCACACCCAGCATGAGGAAGACCATGAGCAGGCTGCTGCCGCCATAGCTCACCAGCGGCAGCGTCAGGCCCTTGGTGGGGAACAGGCCCATGTTCACGCCGATATTCACCAGCGCCTGCAGGCCGATCAGGAAAGCAATGCCGTAGGCGAGATAGGCACCGTAGGTTTCGCCCCGCAATTCCGCCTGCTGGCCTATGCGCACGGCCGAGCGCACCAGCAGCCAGAAAAGCCAGATGACGATCAGCACGCCCACCAGTCCGAATTCCTCGGCATAAACGGCAAAGACGAAATCGGTATGCGCTTCCGGCAGGTAGAAAAGTTTTTGCACGCTCTTGCCCAGGCCCACACCGGCCCATTCACCGCGGCCGAAGGCAATCAGGCTTTGCGCCAGCTGGTAACCGGAATTGAACTGGTCCGCCCAGGGGTCGGTAAAAGCCATGAGGCGCTTCATGCGGTAGGGCTCGAAAATCACCGCCAGCACTCCCATGGAAACCGCCGTTGCCAGCAACACGGCAAATTGCAGCAGGGGCGTACCGGCGAGGAAAAGCATGCCCAGCACCGCAGAGACGGCCACCACGCTGGCACCGAAATCCGGCTCCAGCAGCAGGAGGAAAACCACAATACCCACCACGGCCATGGGCTTGATGAAACCGGACCAGCTGCTGCGCACTTCATCCTGGCGGCGCAGCAGGTAGGCGCTCATGTAAGCCACCACGGCAAACTTGGCGAACTCGGAAGGCTGCAAGGTAAGCGGGCCCACGCCTATCCAGCGCATGCTGCCGTTGACGCGACGGCCCAGGCCCGGCACCAGCACCACGATGAGCAGGAGGAAGGCCGCAAACAGCAGCAGCCAGCTCATGCGCTGCCAGGCAGCGACCGGCACGCGACTGGCAAAGGCTCCCAGCGCCAGCCCTATCAGCAGATAAATGCCGTGGCGCATGAAGAAATAGAAAGGATGCCCGAAGCTGGCTTCGGCCACGCCCATGGAAGCCGACGCCACCATGACCAGACCGATGCAGAACAGGCAGCCGGCCGACAGCAGCAGCAGGTGCCGCGGCGTCACACCGTGCATCAATGGCGGAAATGTCGGCAGGGCCAGGACTTTCATCGTGTGTCCACCACGGCTTTCACCGTGGCCACGAACTGCTGGCCACGATCTTCGTAATTCTTGAACATGTCGAAACTGGCACAGGCCGGAGACAGCACCACGGCATCGCCGCCAACCGCCAGCGCCTGGGCTTTTTCAATGGCATCGCGCAGCGAAGAGGCATTCACTTTCTGCACACTGTCCGCCACGGCAGCGGAAATCTTCGGGCCGTCTTCACCAATCAGCACCAGTGCCCTGGCGTATTTCACCAGCGGCGCCGAGAGCGGCGAAAAATCCTGACCCTTGCCCACGCCACCGGCGATGAGGATGAGCTTGCCCGCGATGGCCGCACCCAGGCCATTGATGGCAGCCAGCGTGGAGCCGACATTGGTGCCCTTGGAATCGTTGTACCAGGCAATGCCGTCACGCTCGCTCACCAGCTCGCAGCGATGCGGCAGGCCGGGGAATTCACGCAGGGTCTGCAACATGGCTGCCATGGGAATATTCACGGCCTCGCCCAGGGCCAGCGCTGCAAGGGCATTGGCCACATTGTGTTCGCCACGGATTTTCATGGCAGAAACCGGCAACAGCTTTTCATTGCCGCGCGCGAGGAATTTTTCACCGTCCGCCGGCAGCACACCGAACTGGCCAAGATCAGGCACGCCCAGGCCGAAACTGGTCTGCGGCACGCCCTCTTCCATCAGGGGACGGGTGAGCGGATCGTCGCGATTGGTCACATAGCGCTGGCAGTGGCGGAAAATCCGGTGCTTGGCCTGGTGATATTCCTGCATGGACCGGTAGCGATCCATGTGGTCTTCGCTGACATTGAGCACCACCGCCACAGCCGCACGCAGGGCCTGCGTGGTTTCCAGTTGGAAACTGGAAAGTTCCAGCACGTAAAGCGCCTGCTCGCCTTTTTCGCGCAGCATGTCCAGCACCGGCAGGCCGAGGTTGCCGCCCACGCCCACGTCGATACCCGCTTTCCCGGCCATCAGGCCCACCAGTGTGGTGACCGTGCTCTTGGCATTGGAGCCGGTGATGGCAACGATGGGGGCCGTGACTTCGCGACAGAAAATATCCACATCGCCGGTCACCGCAATGCCGGCCTGGCGCGCCGCCGCGATTTCCGGCGTTTTCACGGAAATGCCGGGGCTGGCCACCACTTCGCTGGCGCGCAGCAGCAACTCGCCATCCAGCCTGCCCAGGCTCAATTCCAGGTCCGGAAACTCGGCACGCAGCTCGGCCAGACCCGGCGGATTCTCGCGCGTGTCGCTGACCGCCACCGGGTAGCCGCGGCTTTTCAGGAAGCGCACGCAGGAAAGCCCGGTCTTCCCGAGACCGACCACTACCCGCAAACCGTCGCGCTGTATCAATGCCATTTCCGCGTTCTCACATTTTTCTCTTCTCCCTCTCCCTGTTTGCGGGGAGAGGGCTGGGGTGAGGGGCCAGGGTTATTTTCCCCTCCCCTCATCCTGTGCTTTGCACCACCCCGGATCGAGTCCGGGGCAGGCTCTTCTCCCCATGAAGCGGAGAGAAGGGAATCAGCACTCGTTGATGCGCTTTCGCGCATCAACGAATTTTCAATGACGCCAAACCCAGCAACACCAGCATGAAACTGATGATCCAGAAACGGACCACCACCTTGGTTTCAGGCCAGCCTTTCAATTCATAGTGATGATGGATCGGCGCCATGCGGAAAATGCGGCGGCCGGTGAGCTTGAACGAGCCCACCTGCAGGATCACCGACACGGTTTCCAGTACGAAAACGCCACCCATGATGAAAAGCACGATTTCCTGGCGCACGATGACCGCGATCACACCGAGGACAGCGCCCAGCGCCAGCGCGCCCACGTCGCCCATGAAGACCTGGGCGGGATAGGCGTTGAACCAGAGGAAGCCGAGACCGGCGCCAATGATGGAAGCGCAGATAACGATGAGCTCGCCGGAGCCTTCCACATAGGGAATATGCAGATAGGTCGCGAACTTGATATTGCCGGAGACATAGGCAAACACGGCCAGCGCTGCAGCCACCATCACAGTCGGCATGATGGCAAGGCCATCAAGACCGTCCGTGAGATTCACGGCATTGCTGGTGCCCACGATGACGAAATAGGTGAGCACGATATAGAAAACACCGAGTGGCAGGACGGCGCTCTTGAAGAAAGGCACCAGGAGACTGGTCTCCACTTCGGTACGGGCGTAGTAATAAAGAAAAACAGCCGCGCCTATCCCGGCTACTGATTGCCAGAAATATTTCCAGCGCCCCGGCAGGCCGCGCGGATTTTTTTCCACCACCTTGCGGTAATCATCCACCCAGCCCACCAGGCCGAAGACCACCATCACGCCCAGCACCACCCAGACATAGGCGTTATTGAGCTTGGCCCATAGCAGTGTGCTGACACCGATGGTGAGCAGGATGAGGGCACCGCCCATAGTGGGCGTGCCGGTTTTTGCCAGATGGGTCTGCGGGCCGTCAGTACGTATGGCCTGGCCGAATTTCATGGCGCGCAGCTTCTCGATCATCCACGGTCCCCACCACAGCGACAGCGCGAGTGCCGTCGCCACGCTCAGGATGGCGCGCAGGGTGAGGTAGTGAAAGACCATGAAGCCTTTGTGGTACTGCGCGAGAAACTCCGCGACCCAGAGCAGCATTAATCAGGACTCCTTATGCCCTGCCAGAGGGCTGTCCAGCAGGTTGTTGACAACATTTTCCATGCGGGCGCTGCGTGATCCCTTCACCAGCAGCGTCACCACGGTTTCCAGCTCCTTTTCCAGTTCCTCGATCAGCGACTGCTGCTCGGAAAAAGTCCTGGCTTCCGGCCCGAAACCCGCGGCCGTGAAATGGCTGTACTGGCCTACGGAATAAAGCGCGTCTATTTTTTTCATTTTCGCGTACCCCCCCACCTCGTTATGGCCAGCTTCCGTGGCCTTGCCCAATTCACCCATGTCGCCTGTGACCAGCACACGCCGGCCCGGCATTGCTGCCAGCACGTCTATCGCCGCCTTCATGGAAGAAGGATTGGCGTTGTAGGTATCGTCGATAAGACGGCAACGCGGGTTCAGGAGATGCAGGTTGAGGCGACCCGGCACAGGGCGGGTCTTTTCCAGGCCTGCAACGATTTTTTCAAGCGGCACCTGGCAGGCATGGGCCAGCGTGGCCGCTGCCAGTGCATTGGCGATGTTGTGTTGGCCGATGAGCTGCAGCTCGACCTCGGCGCTGCGGGTGCCGACATGCAGTTCAAAGGCAGGGCAGCCGGAAGTGGCCTGGCGGATATTGCTCACCCAGAGGTCGGCCTGTTGCTGCACGGAGAAATGCAGTTGCTGGCGATGCTTGCACAGCGCTTTCCAGTAGCCGGCAAATTCATCATCCAGATTGATGCAGGCAATGCCGCCCTGCACGAGGCCGCCGTAGATTTCACCCTTGGCACGGGCAATGCCTTCGCGGCTGCCGAAGCCTTCCAGATGAGCCGAGCCCACATTGGTGATGACGGCTGCCTGCGGCGCCACCAGATGGCTGGTGTAGGCAATTTCACCGACATGATTGGCGCCGAGCTCGAACACGCCGTAGCGATGGCTGCCGTCAAGGCGGAAGAGCGTGAGCGGCACGCCGATATCGTTGTTCTTGTTGCCGAGCGTGGCCAGCGTCGGTCCCATTTCCGCAAAAATGCTGGCGGCAAATTCCTTGGTGGTGGTCTTGCCGGCACTGCCGGTAATGGCCACACCGACAATGTCGAACTGCTCGCGCCAGGCATGGGCAATCTTGCCCAGGGCCGCATGGGTGTCTTCGACCAGCAGTTGCGGCACGGGCAGTCCGGCCTGTTCCTCGCTCACCACCACGGCAACGGCACCCCGGGCAGCGGCGTCGGCGGCAAAGCGGTTGCCGTTGAAGTGCGCGCCGGAAAGCGCAATGAAAAGCTCACCACCGATGAGCGTGCGCGTATCCGTGGAAAAACGCGTGATGTCGCGGTCTTCGCCGACAAGGCGGGCCTGCAGCAGGAAGGCCATATGGGAAAGCTTCATGCCGCCCTCCATGCCGCAAGCGCAGCACGTACTTCTTCGGCATCACTGAAATGGTGGCGCACGCCGTTGATTTCCTGGTAATCCTCATGGCCTTTGCCGGCAACGAGCACGATGTCGTAGCGGCCGGCATCGGCAATGGACTGGCGTATGGCCAGGTGCCGGTCCGGCTCCACCAGCACTTCGCCGCCCTGAGTGCTGCCAAGACCGGCCACGATTTCGCTGATGATGCTTTCCGGATGCTCCGTGCGCGGATTGTCATTGGTGACCACCACGCGGTCGGCAAGACGGGCGGCAATCTGGCCCATGAGCGGGCGCTTGCCGCGATCACGGTCGCCACCACAGCCGAAAACGCAAACCAGATCCGCCTCGGCATGCTCGCGCAGGCTGGACAGAACTTTTTCCAGTGCATCCGGCGTATGCGCGTAATCCACCACCACGGTGGGGTGCTCGCCGGAAAAGCTCTGCATGCGCCCCGGCACCGGCTGCGCCTGCTGCAGGGCTTCGGCGATGTCGGCCAGGGGGACGCCCAGCGCCAGCAGGCCGCCCGTCACGGCCAGCAGATTGCTGACATTGAAGCGGCCGAGCAGAGGCACCCGCAGCGAGCATTCGCCCACAGGCGTGGCCACCAGCAGCTCAAGTCCGGCCAGCGTGGGCTGTATCTGCAGCGCGCGTATGTCGGCCGTGCTTTCGGCCTGCTGGCTGTAGGCCAGCACCGGCACTGACGGCTCCAGTGCCGCGCGGTAACGCAGCGCGGCCGGATCATCGGCATTCAGCACGGCAGCCTTCAGCGTGGGCCAGCGGAACAGCAGCTCCTTGGCGGCGGCATAGCTTTCCATGTCGCCGTGATAATCAAGGTGGTCGCGCGTGAGATTGGTGAAAAGCGCCACATCGATGACAGTGCCGTTGAGACGCCCCTGCACGAGACCGTGCGAGCTGGCCTCCATGGCTACCGCGCTTGCGCCCTCGGCACGGAATTGCGCCAGCAGTGCCTGCAGATGGCAGGCATCCAGCGTGGTGTGTGTGGATTTTTCCAGCGCGCCATGCATGCCGTTGCCCAGCGTGCCAAGAACGGCAGCGCGACGACCCAGCACGCCGAGCGCACCGGCCAGCAGATTGGCCACACTGGTCTTGCCGTTGGTTCCCGTCACTGCCAGCACATTCATGTGTGCGGAAGGCTGGTCAAAAAAACGCGAGGCAATGACGCCGGCCTGCTGCGCCAGCTCCGGAATCACGATGACGGGAATACCGTTGATGACGGCATCCTCCGGCCATTTTTCATCCTGCTCGGCAAACACGGCCGCAGCGCCGGCCGCAATCACCCCGGCAATGAAATCGCGGGCATCGCGCTGCTGCCCTTTCAGGGCCATGAACAACATGCCACTGCGCACTTCGCGGCTGTCCTGCACCACGGCGGAAACGGCAATCGCCGCATGCGCGGCGCTGATGGCTGGCCAGAGTTCAACGAGACGTTTCATGCGCCCGGCCTCCGTGCGGCTTCGGCGCGGGCCACAGTCGGCAACACGCCCTGCTCGGCCAGGTGCTCGGCACTCTTGTCGGGCTCCACATTCATGAGACGCAGTGTTTCCGCCATGATGCGCGAGAACACGGGCGCGGAAACCAGGCCGCCGTAGTACTGCCCGCTGGGCGTATCCATCACCACCACCAGCACCACTTTCGGATGGCTGGCCGGCGCCATGCCGGCAAAGGTGGACATGTACTGGTCGGCGGCATAACCACCGTTCTGCGCCTTGTGCGCGGTGCCGGTCTTGCCGGCCACGCGATAACCCGGCACGGCGGCCTTGACGGCCGTGCCATCGGTGGTGACGACGGACTCCATCATGGGAATGAGCTTGTGCGCGATGTTTTCATCCAGCACGCGCTCGCCCGCGACCGGGCCATCCACCTTGAGGAAGCTGATCGGCCGCTCGATGCCGCCCGCCGCCAGCATGGCGTAGGCGCGCGCCAGTTGCAGCGCCGTCACCGTGATGCCGTAGCCATAGGACATGGTGGCAATTTCCACCGGACGCCAGCGCTCCGGCGGCTGCACGCGGCCGGCGCTTTCGCCGGGAAAACCGGAGCCCGTGCTTTTGCCAAAACCCACGCGCATGAAGAAATTCGGCAATGTTTCACGCGGCAGTGACAGGCCGATCTGCGCCGCGCCCACATTGCTGGATTTGGTGATGATGGTACCGATGTCGATCACGCCCAGGTTTTCGTGGTCGCTGATCGTCTTGTTGTAAACACGCAAGGTGCCCGGTGCCGTGTTGAACAGGCTTTGCGTGGTGTACTTGCCGCTTTCCAGCCCGGCCGCCACGGTAAAGGGCTTCATGGTCGAGCCCGGTTCAAACATGTCGGTGACGGCACGGTTGCGCATTTCTTCCGGGCGCAGGCTGAGGCGGTTGTTGGGGTTGAAGGCGGGCTGGTTCACCATGGCCAGCACTTCGCCCGTATCCACGTCCAGCGCCACGGCCGTGCCCGCACGCGCACCGCGCTGCTCCACCGCCTGCGCCAGTTCGCGGTAGGCCAGGTACTGCGTGCGCGCATCAAAGCTGAGATAGACATCCTGGCCCGGCTGGGCCGGACGTAGCAGTGCCACATCCTTGACCTTGGAGCCCTTGAGATCGCGCAGCACACGCTTCATGCCGGGCACGCCGCGCAGCGTCTTGTCGAGCTCAAGCTCCAGCCCTTCCTGGCCCTGGTCGTCCAGGTTGGTGAAACCCAGGATGTGCGCCGTTACCTCGCCTTCCGGATAGAAGCGGCGGTATTCCGTCATGCCGTAAACGCCAGGAAATTCCTGCGCCAGAATGACGGCGGCGGCATCCGGTGCAAGATGGCGCTTGATATAGGTGAATTCACGCTGGCTGTTTTTCTTCAGGCGCTCGCGCAGCCAGCCTGCGTCCAGGTCCATGGCACGCGCAAAAGCGGCCACATCCAGTTTTTCCGCCAGCGCTTCCTTGGGATTGACCCAGATGGACACCACCGGCGTGCTCACTGCCAGCGGCAGGCCGTTGCGATCACGCAGGATGCCGCGATGCGCGGCAATCGGCTCCATGCGCAACATGCGCGCATCGCCCTGGCGACGCAGGAAATCACGGTCCACCACGGTGAGGTAGGCCGCGCGCGCCGCCATGCTGCCGAAAAGGCCGAGCATGATGAGGCTGACCAGGCGATGGCGCCCGGTGAAAACCAGCTTGGCGTCCTTGCTCATTGCCGCACCATCATGATTTCGGCCGCCGCCGGATTGCGCATCTGCAGCTGCTCCGTCGCCAGCTTGCCGACGCGGGTGTAGGCACCCCAGGCATGCTGCTCGAGCAAGAGCTGGCCCCATTCGGTTTCCAGCCTGTCGCGCTGCGCTTCCAGCTTTTGCAGGTCATTGAGATAAAGACGCGATTTGTGCGCGCTGTAGGCCACGGCTACGGCCGAGCTCACCAGCGTCAGCAGTACCACGCCGGCCACCAGGCTGCCGTGCAGGGCCGCGAGCCGTGCCGAGAACCCCTGCCGGATTTTTTCCTGGATGCTGCGGGCAGCCTGGCTCATGCGGCCTCCGCGATTTTTTCCGCCACGCGCAGGCGCGCGCTGCGCGCACGCGGATTGGCGTCGATTTCAGCGGCCGACGGATCAATCGCCTTGCCGATGATCCGCAGGCGCGGCTTCAGCATGTCCACCGTCACCGGCAGGCCCGGCGGGAAATCATCACCCTTGGCTTCTTTCTGGAAGAACTGCTTCACCATGCGGTCTTCCAGCGAATGGAAGCTGATCACGGCGAGGCGGCCGCCCGGCTTGAGCACAGCGAGTGCATCACGCAGGAACTGCTGGATGTCGCCCAGCTCGTTGTTGATGGCAATGCGTATGGCCTGGAAGGCGCGCGTGGCCGGATGCTTGTGCTTTTCCCAGGCGGGATGCGCGGCTGCCACGATCTCGGCCAGTTCCCGGGTGCGGGTGATGGGTTTTTCCGCCCGCGCCTTCACGATGGCGCGGGCAATGCGGCGCGAATGCCGCTCTTCGCCGAATTCAAACAGCACGCGCGCCAGCTCGTCTTCGGCCACGCCGGCAATCCACTCAGCAGCACTCTGGCCGCGCGAGGAATCCATGCGCATGTCCAGCGGGCCGTCGTTCATGAAGCTGAAGCCGCGGGCGGCATCGTCCAGCTGCGGCGATGACACGCCGAGGTCGGCCAGCACGCCATCAACAGCGCCCAGCAGATTGCGTTCGCGCAGGATGGCAAGAATGTCGGCAAAGGATTCATGCACGATGGCAAAACGGGCATCTTCCGCCGCCAGCGCCTCGCCGGCGGCAATCGCCTGCGGGTCCTTGTCGAAGCCCAGCACGCGGGCATCGGCCCCCAGCCTGGCCAGCAGATGGCGGGTGTGGCCGCCGCGCCCGAAGGTGGCATCTATATAGACGCCAGCCTGCCCGGGGACGGCTGCATGCGCCCCCAGCACCGACACGACCGCCTCATCAAGGAGCACGGTCTGGTGGACGAAGGTACTCATGATTACAGCGCCAACTGGTCTATGGCGACGGCGAGGTCGGGCGCCGAGAAGTCGGCGCTCATGGCCTGGGCCTGGATGGCATCCCAGGCCGGCTTGTTCCAGACCTCGCATTTCTTGCCCTGGCCCGCCAGCACCACGGCCTTTTCCAGGCCGGCAAAGGTGCGCAGTTCGGGGCTGAGCAGCAGACGCCCGGAGGCGTCGATATTGATTTCGGTGGCATAGCCGATCAGGCGGCGCTTGAGCATGGCGTAGGCCGGCTGCGAACTGGGCAACTGGTCCAGGCGTGCCTCTATGGTTTCCCATTCAGGCAGGGGATAGAGAACCAGGCATTTTTCACGGATATCGACGGTGGCGACGAACTTGCCCTGGCAATCGGCGAGCACGGGCTCGTGGTAGCGCGTCGGCAAAGCGATGCGCCCCTTGGCGTCCATGTTTAACTCGTCAAAACCCCTGAACACGATGCGTCATCCACCCGCTTTGGTTTTTCTTCCAGAATTCGCCACAAAACTGCACTTTTCACCACTGGCGAACTATAGAGAAGCGGATTTGAGAGCGTCAAGGAAACCCCGGGCAGTTATAAGGAGGTAATAAATTCATATTTATCAAATAGTTAAAAACTACTGCTCAAAATATCAGCAACAACCAATACAAGTTAAAACAATGAGTTACATAGATAACTTAATGCAGAAAGTTACATTGAAGACTGATAAGAATTTTTGGTTATATGCAGGATATGCCAGCAAACATCAGGCATTAAGCAGGGTAAGTGATTACTACGGCCAAACCCCTTGTGAGCCAGGCAGACATCTTCCGGGGAAGGAAAAAACACCAAAAAAAGAGGCCGCTGGTAAGACCAGAAAAACCTTTCTTACTGCCAGAGCCGTCACCCACGCCTACAGAAGCGGCATGAAAACTGCGGGTGGCAAGCCTTGCCGGATGATATCTGTAGCTACGAATTCATTCGCACACAGCCTATGGGCCATGTGGGCTTGGGCCGGCACGACCAACAAACAGCCCTGCCCTTAGCGCAACTGGCTGTCCTTGCTGCCACGCCGGTTGTAGCCGCTGAATACAGCATCTTCCTCATCACGTGCGGTCTGACAGGCCACACAAAGGCGTACGCCCGGTACAGCCTGACGGCGGGCCTCCGGGATAGGGGTGCCGCAGTCCTCGCAATGATCAAGGCCAGGCCCCGCGTTCAGGCGGCTGCGCACACGCTTGACCGCATCTTCCACGGTAGCGTCGATTTGGTCGTTGACCGCATTGTCGCCCGCCCAGCCGGTTGCCATGAGCACCTCCCGAATTTCACGGACAGATTGCCACCTCAGGCGGCAAAAGGCGAAAAGCCGGGAGAGGACAAGGCGGTGACAGAGGCCGGCCCGGACTGGCCACGGACCACACGCACTGGGGATTTCCCCAACGCGCGCAGGCAGCTTTCCTGACAGGCCCGGATGGCCTGTCAGGAAAATAAACAAGAAAAGGAGTCGGCCTGTAAGCCGGGTTCTGTCGAGGACGATCATTCCTCTAGGCCCGCCGTCGCCAGCGGGCTCAAGCAACCTACCCGGTTCCCGCGCGGGCCGCGCGTATGGAACCCTATTTGGTCTTGCTCCGAGTGGGGTTTGCCGTACCGGTCTGTTGCCAGACTCGTGGTGCGCTCTTACCGCACCGTTTCACCCTTGCCACGCACTTCCGAAGAAGCCGTTCGGCGGTCTGCTCTCTGTTGCACTGTCCGTCGGCTCGCGCCGCCCAGGCGTTACCTGGCACTCTGCCCTGTGGAGCCCGGACTTTCCTCCCC